>VGXI01000129.1 GCA_016873475.1 bacterium
GCGGGAGGATAGCAGCGAGCCTGGAGCCTGGCAACAGGATTCCCCGCTCAGCGGCGGGCACGCAGTTCCTCGTAGAGGGAGAGCGTCTGCGCGAGGATCGCGGCGGGCGCGAAGCGCGCCCGCGCGTCGGCGTAGCTCGCGCGCCCGCGCCGCTGCCGCTCTTCCGGGGCGCCGGCCCACTCGGCGAGGCGTGCCGTCAGCGCCGCGGCATCGCCGCCGGGGAAGAGCCAGGCGGTCTCGCCGTCGCGCAGGAGCTCCGGGGTGCCGCCGAGGTCGCTGGCGATCAGCGGCCGGCCGAGCGCCAGCGCTTCGAGCACCGACAGGGGGGCGTTCTCGTACCACTCGCTCGGCAGGACGCAACCGTCGGCGGCGCGGATCAACGCTGGGATCTCGGTCCGCGGCCGGCGTCCGAGCCAGCGCACGCGCTCGCCGAGTTGCAGCTCCCCCGCGAGCGCGCGCAGGGCCGCTTCCGCGGGACCGTCGCCGACGAGTTGCAGCTCCAGCGGCGCGGGGCAGGCCGCCAGCGCCCGCAGCAAGGTGGCGAGCCCCTTCTCGGCGCTCAGGCGGCCCACCCAGAGGAGCACCGGGCGCGGCCCGGCCGGCGGCGGCGTCCAGGGTGCCGCGAGCGTCGCCGCGTCCAGCGGCAGCGCGTTGGGCAGGAGGCGGATCCGCTCCGGCGCGAGGCCGGCGGCGATCAGCTTGTCGCGCAGGAAGCGGCTGGGAGCGCTGAAGAGCGCCACGCCCCGCCCATAGCTGTCGAGCAGGCGATGGAGGACCGCCTCGGCGAAGAGGACCGCGCTGTCGGCCAGGGCGCCGTCCTTGCAGCGATGGCGCAGGAGCGGCAGCGGCCAGCGGCCGAGGCAGTCCTCGCAGGGCCGTCCCCCGCGCAGGCAGGTGTAGATCGGGCAGAAAAGCTTGTAGTCGTGCAGCGTGAGGAGCACCGGGATCCCGCGCGCCCGCGCGGGCGCCAGGATGGCCGGCGTCAACTGGTGGTAGATGTTGTGCGCGTGGATGAGCTCCGGCCGGCGCCGCTCGAGCAGGGCGGCGAAGGCGCGCTGCGCGCGCCGGTTGTAGATCGTCGCCAGCGCCTCGCGGCCGCGCTGCGCCAGACTGCGCCGGGCGTGGTGGTCGAGCGCGGGCGCGTAGAGATCGGCGTCCGGCTCCGGTGCATTGCGGGCGTCGGCCATCCCGAAGAAGGAGACCCGGTGGCCCGCCTCGCGCAGGGCCTCGGCCAAGCCCAGGCAGACCAGCTCCGCGCCCCCCTTGGGGTAGAGGAACTTGTTCACCTGGAGGACGTGCATCAGCCCTGTCCTCCCAGGCGCGCGAGCAAACGCCCGTAGCGGGCGGCGAAGCGCTCCGGCGCGTGTTCCTCGGCGAGCCGGCGGCCGTAGGCGCGGCGCGCCGGCAGCGGCGGCAGGGCGTCGAGGTAGCCGTCGATGGCTTCCGCCCAGGCTGCGGGCGCCTCGCCCGCGAGGAGCAGTCCCCGCCCCGCGCCGAGCAGTCCCGGCAGCGCACCGTGCGGCGGGGCGGCGACGGGCAAGCCGCTGATCAGCGCTTCGAGGACGCTCAGCGGCAGGGCCTCTTCCTCGCTGCCGAGGAGGAAGAGATCGAAGTCCGGCAGCAGGGCGGCGACGTCATCGCGGCGGCCGAGCAGGCGCAGGCAATCGCCCAGGCCGAGCGCCGCGGCGTGCGCTTCCAGCCGCGCCCGCTCGGGGCCCTCACCGATCAAAGTGAGGCGCAGGGAGCGCCGCCGCTGCAAGAGGGCCAGCACGTCGAGCAGGCGCTGGAGGCGCTTCTCGGGGCGCAGCGCCGCCACGCAGACGAGTTCGCGGCGGCCGGCCGCGGCCCGCGGCGGCGCCGCCGCCGCGGCGGTGAACGCGGCGAGGCCGGGCACGGGATTGGGGATCGCCGTCCAGTCGCCGCGCGCGAGGCCCTCCCGCTCGGCGAGCGCGCGCTCCTGCCACTGCCCGAGCGTCGCCAGATGGGGACTCAGCCCGAGCAGCAGGCGGTTCGGCAGGCGAAAGGCGCGCAGGCGTCCCTGAGCGGAGCTGTGCACGGGCGAGAGGGCGGGCAGGAAACCGCAGAGGCCGGCGGCGAGGCGGCCCCAGAAGAGGCAGTCGTGGTGGTCCTGGATGTAGAGCAGGTCCGGCTGCCGCTTGCGCAGCAGGCGCAGGAGGGCGAGGAGGGCGGCCGGGGAGCGCGTATCGCGGAGGTCGCAGACCGTGGCCGGCAGCCCGTTGGCGAGGAGCTCCTCACCCACTGCGCCCGGCCGCTTCAGGAAGCAGAGCTCGACGCGGCAGCCATCGGCGGCGAGGGCGGTCAGGAGGCTCGCCAGCACGCGCTCGCCGCCGCCGAGCGCCAGCGTCGAGGCGAGGACGAGCAGGCGCCGGAGCGGAGGCTCAGGCCGGCGGCTCGTAGGGTCGCTCGCGAAGTTCAGCGGGACAGCCGAGGGCGTAGATGGACCTCCCCACGCGGGCCGGGTTGCCGTAGACCACCATTTCCGCCGGCACGTCGCGCGTGACCACGGCGCCGCTGCCCACGAGGGCGCGCGCGCCGATCCGCACCATCGGCAGGATGGTGACGTTGACGCCGATCTGGGCGCCCGCCTCGATGACGGGGCCCCGCATGCACTCCGCCGACTGGGGGCAGCCGGGGTGGGGATCGTTGGCGATCGTCACGCCCGGCGCCAGGAAGACGCCGTCCTGGATTTCCGTGTACTGCGCGATGTAGCAGTTGCTGTGGATCTTGACGCCGCTGCCGATCCGGCAACCGTAGTCGATCACCGTGTTGTTCCAGATCGCGCAGTGATCGCCGATCGTATTCTGCTCGCGGATGACGACGTTGTGGCCGGTCTCCAAGCCGGCGCCCAAGGTGCTGCCCTGGTAGATCACGGTACCCGTGCGCAGGTAGGCTTCGGGCCCGATCACCAGTTCGAGCGGGACGTTGCGGCGGCCGGTGCGATAGCCGAGCAGGACGTGCGGGTCGATGTGCCGCGGCATCCCCAGGCGCACGTGTCCCGGTACGATCAGCGGATCCGACATCGTTGGCTCCCCCGTCTAGAAGGCGCGGCTGAGATTGTACTCGATTTCGACGCTGCGTCCACCCTCGCGCATCGAAAGGCAGGCCGCCTCGAGGGCGCAGACGACGTGGTGGCCGTGCTCGAGGCCGGAGCGGCAGGGCACACCCTGGCGGATGCACTCGAGGAAGTGCGCGGTTTCCACCTTGAGCGGCTCGCCATCGTCGAGCTTGGGGATGTGGATGTCGCCGAAGCGGTAGGCCAGCTGGAACTCGCCGAAAGTGTCGTAGTGGCGGTGCACGTCGACGCCCTTGTCGTAGACGCGGATCTTCTCCACGTTGGACGTGTCGTCGTAGACCAGCATCTTCTTGGAGCCCACCACCGTCGTGCGGCGGATCTTGTTGGGGTCGAGCCAACTGACGTGGATGTTCGCGAGCCGCCCGCCCGGGAAAGTGTAGGCAAGAAAGGCGACATCCTCGATCCCGGGCTGGATGTAGCTGTGACCGACACCCTGCACGCGCTCCGGCTCGGCGTCGAGGAGGAAGGTGAAGATCGACAAGTCGTGCGGCGCGAGGTCCCAGACGACGTTGATGTCGTCCTGGAAGAGCCCCAGGTTCACGCGCGTCGTACTCACGTAGTAGACTTCACCCAGCTCGCCCGAGTCGAGGAGCTCCTTGATCTTCAGCACGGCCGGCGAATAGATGAAGGTGTGGCCGACCATGCCGACGAGACTCTTCTCTCGCGCCAGCCTGACGAGCTGCAGGCTGTCCTCGGCGCTGCTGCTGAGCGGCTTCTCCACGAAGACGTGCTTGCCGGCGCTCAATGCTTCGCGGGCCAGCTTCGCGTGGCTGCTCACAGGGGTTGCGATGACGATGGCGTCGATCGCCGGATCGTCCATCAGCACGCGGTAGTCCTGCGTCGTTTCCAGGAAGGGATAGAGCTTCTCCATGTGCTGGAGCCGCTCCCGGGAGAGGTCGCTGACCCGGGTGACCCGGGCGCCCGGCAGGTTGACGAAGTTCCGCACGAGGTTGGGGCCCCAGTAGCCGGTCCCGATGACGCCCAAGGTGATCATATTCTAGCCTCCATCGCGACCCGCTCGGTGCCGGAGCCGGGGGCTCCCCGCCGCAGGGCGGTCATGCCGTGGGCATGTAGCAAGATCGGCGCTCAATAGCCGCCGACGCCGAAGAGCACGACGGGAATCGTCCTGAGCAGGATCTTGAGGTCGAGCAGGAACGACCAGTGTTCCATGTAGTGGATGTCGAGCATGACCATCTCGTCGAAGGGCACCTGGCTGCGTCCGCTCACCTGCCAGAGCCCGGTGATGCCCGGCTTGGCCTGCAGGCGCTGCTTGTGCCAGTCCTGGTAGTGCTCGACCTCGTACTCGATCGGGGGGCGCGGCCCGACGAGGCTCATGTCGCCGCGCAACACGTTGAACAGCTGCGGCAGCTCGTCCAGACTGCTCTTGCGCAGAAAACGACCGATCGGCGTCACGCGCGGATCGGCGGTCAGCTTGAAGGCCCGGCCGCCATCCCGCTGGGCCCAGCCATTGATCAAGCGTTCGGAGTAGGCGCGGTGGATGGAATCGTCGCTGCGGTGCGCCATCGTCCGGAACTTGTAGAAATCGAAGCGTCGCCCATCGGCCCCCACGCGTCGCTGCACGTAGATCGCCGGCCCCCGCGAACTCAGGCGGATGGCGAGGTAGAGGCCCAAGAAGAGCGGCGCGAGGACCGCAATACCCAGGCCCGCGGCTACCATGTCGAAGGCCCGCTTGGCGAAACTACCGCGCTCGTAGGCACTGGCGCTGGCTATGGGCAAAACCAGAGTCAACTGGGGCGGGAGGCCCACTCCGTAGGCTTCCGCCGCGGAGGTGACCACCATCGAAGTCTTCTTCAAGCTCGAACTCCTCGATGAGCAGCTGAGATGCGATTCAAGCCTGGCAGGTCAAGGCGTTAGCGAGCGGTCGATAGAGCCTCCCTGGCAGTTGAAGAGCGTCACCTGGGGATGTCAGTCTGCCGATCGCTGGCCAGTATAGCACAAGCGTGAATCAAGCTGCTACTGCAAAGCGGTGAGAGGGAGATCGGAGCGGGGGCGTGGGCCTCCAGTCGAGACTCGTAAACCGATACATGCCAATAGCATACGTTCCCATTCCTCGGCCAGGCGCGACGGGGAATGGCTGCGCCGCAGGTAGTCGAGGGCGCGCAAGCGCCGCTGCGCCAGCTCGGCGGCATCGGCCCGGAGCGAGGCCTGCAGGGCCGCCCTGAGCCCAGCGAGGTCGGTGGCGATCAATCCGAGACCAGCGCCGCTGAGCAGCCGGTCCGGATCAACGCTCGCGATCACGTCCAGCCCGTGCCGCCAGGCCTCCAGCAGGGTATTCGGAAAGCCCTCCACCTCCGAGGTGTTGAGGAAGATGCGGCAACGCCGGTAGACCGCCGGCAGCGCCGCGGGCGGCAGCGCTCCCAGGTACTGGATGTTCGGCCGCTCGCGCAACCGCGCCTGCAGGTGCCCGGCATAGCGTTCATGTCCCGGCGCCGCCCCACCGAAGACGATGAAGCGCTCTCCGGGCAGAGCCGCGGCGAGCGCGAGTAGCCACTCGGGACGCTTGACGGGGCGCAGATTGCCCCCCCAGAGAATCGCGTCCCCCACCGGCGCGACCGTCCGCTCCGGCGGAGCGGCGTCCGGGAACGAACGCAGCACCTGAGAATCGCGCCCGCAGGCCCGCCAGAGGCTCCGGCGCTGGGCCTGCGTCTGGACGATCACCTGATCGGCGCCCTGCAGGCCGAGCCGGAAGAGCGCGCGATCCTGCGGGTGCGGCAGCAGCTCGGCGCCGGCCGCCAGGTCGCTGTCGCTGGCGACGGCGAAGACGAAACCGATCCCGAGCAGGCGGGCGACCAGACAACCGAGACCCGTCAGTTCCGCCGCCCCGCGCTGCAGCAGCAGCTCGCTCCCCCGCTCGCGGAGGAAAGCATGCAGGGCGCTTCCCTTGGGATGCGCGAGCTTGAGCAGGGGCCAGCCGCCGCGCGGATAGATCGGCCAGAGGCGGCAGCCGGACTGCGCGACGAGAGGGGCGTCGTCCGCGGCCACGGCGACATCGACCTGGTGGCCCCGGGCGGCGAGCGCACGGCCGAGCGCGACCAGCTGCCGTTCGGCGCCCCCCTGCCCGGAGGCCACCTCCTCGCGGAAGGCGGCGCTCGCGGTGGGCGCGAGGATCGCGAGTCTCACCGGCGGAGAGGTAGGCGGGCGGGCGCGAGCAGGGGCGTGGGGGTCTCCGGCCGTGCGCAGTCCTGGAAGAGCACTCCGGTGATGAGGAAGAGCAGGATCGCCGAGTACTCGGCATGGAAGATCTGGTCGGTCGTCAGCGCCTGCGCGTACTGCGTCAGGAAGACGCCCACGAAGACCATCACCTCCATGCGGCCGGCGCTGGGGTGGATCAGCCGCCCCGAGAGGAGCTTCCACACGCGCACGACCATCATGGCGAGCATGAGCAGGTAGGGAATGAGGAGGAAGGGACCGCCCTCGACCCAGATCCGGATGTACGAGTTGTGGGCGGACGTGATGCCATGGGCGAATTCGGTGGTCACCGTGTTCCCGTGGAAGGTGAAGAAGCGGTTGTAGTAGTGACCGAACCAGCCGAAGCCGGTGCCGAGCAGCGGGAAGCGCTTGGCCATCTCCCAGGCGGTCAACCAGACGACGTAGCGGTCGTTGACCGTGCGCGAGTTCGCCAGGCGGTCCTGGAACACGCTCGACTCGGCGATGATGTGCCAGTTCAGGGCGAGCACCGCGAACGACACCGCCAGCAGCACCATCAGGGGACGCCGGAAGCGCTTCTCCACGAGGCCGAGGAAGATCAGCGTCGCGAAGTAGCCCATCCAGACGGAGCGCCGGTAGGTCCAGTACGTCACGAAGGTGTGGATGACAAGGATGGCGAAGGCCAGGACCCGGCCGAGGGAGTTGCGCGCGTTGAACATCTGGTAGAAGAAGAAGACGATCCCCCCCACCATCACGGTGCCGAGCACCTGCGGGCTCTCGAAGGGGCCCTGGATGCGATCCGCCAGGCCCTCCTGCTGCCAGGACAGCTCGCCCGTCGCCGTGAAGAAGCTGTACTCCGTGAAGTGCTCCTGGAAGCCCAGCACGGCGCAGTAGAGCGTGACGACGCCCAGCGTCCAGAGCAGGGGCCGGATCTCGCGCTGGGAGGTGAGGAGGTTCTTCGCGAGGAAGAACACGATGAAGGGGGTGATCACCTGGTCGAAGACCTGCTGGCCGGCGGTGATCGGATCGTAGCCGCGGAAGACGCAGGGGAGGAACATCACGAAGATCGCGACCATGACCCAGTCCATGGGCACCATGCGATGCAGCTGCCGCGCCTTGATGGCGACCTGGAAGAGCAGGACCATGAGCAGGACCAGCGAGGCGACGCGATCGATGGTGATATCCGGGATCCCCGCGCCCATGTTCACACGCACGAAGTTGCTGAGGATGGGCGTCGAGCCGATCCAGATCAGGAACACCACCATCGTGTTCTTGACCACTGCGTAGAGCACGAAGGGGATCAGGGAGACGACCGCGACCTGGACCCAGTTGCCCGTGAAGAAGGCGGCGCCGAGCAGAGCGCCGACGGCGGCCGCGACGAGGAGCGTCGGATCGAAGGGGAGCCACTCGTCGAGGCGGCGCCAGCGGGAGGGCTTCTGGAAGACGATCCGGTACATCGCTAGAGCCGGCGGTAGAGGAAGTCGGGAATCGGGTACTCCTGCTTGTTGAAGATCAGGCCCGTGATGGGCACCCCGGCCGACTTGAAGCCGCGCAGGGCCTGCAGGAGGATCTCCCGCTTCGTGCGGCGGTAGCTCGCCAGCAGGAGCACGGCATCGCTGCGCCGCGCCCAGAGTTCCACGTACTTGTCGAAACCGGGCCGGCCGTTGAAGACGACTGCGCGATAGAAGCGCGTCGACTCGGCCACGAACGTGTCCGCGCGCTCCTCGGCGAGACGGACGAAGCTCCGCGGCTGATGGCCGGCGTGAACTGCCGCCAGGTCGCGCAGCTCCGTCGCGAAGGGCAGCAGCCGGAAGTCGATGTCGCCACGCAGGTACTCGCTGAGTCCGTAGTCCGGCAGCCCGCTGGTGTTGCGGATCGTCGGCCGGATGATGTCGCCATCGACGAAGAGGCACTCCTCGCTCTCGCGCATCGCCAGGTAGTAGGCGAGGGCCCAACTGACGGTGCTCACCCCGTCGCCCTGCCCGCTGGCACCGAGGTAGATGAAGGGGCGCTTCGCTTCCAACGTGGGGCGCAGGGCGGCATAGAGACCCTCCAGTTCCGGCAGGATCCGGGGGTGGAAGTGGGTCGGTTCCGGCGGCTGCCCGGCGCTGCTCTCCTTGATGAACTGCTTCATCCGTCCCCTCAGAGCTTGCGGAAGCTGGCCAGGACCGGCACGCCCGTGAGGTCCTCCAGTTCGGCCCGCTTCTGGAAGGTATGCGTCGTCGCCTCCTTCATGAAGGCGATCGCCACCGCCAGCAGGAGAGCGAACAGGGGCGCCACGAGGAAGAGCACGACCTTCGGCGTCTCGCCCTCGATGCCGCCGATGTTCGCCGGCCCCAGCTGCAGGATCTGGTTCTCGAGCAGCGTCTGCGCTTCGCTGGCCTGGGTGTCGCTGTACTTGGTGATCAGCTCGCCGTAGAGTCGCCACTGCTGCTCGACGTAGGCGTCGTAGTACTGGATGCGCGCGGCGTTGCTGGGGATGCGCCGGAGTTGGTCCTCGAAATCGCGGGTTGCGGCCACGAGCACGCTCTCGCCGGCCAGCATCTCGTCGAGATACCTCTCGTGCTCGGCGACCACTTTGCGGATGCACTCGGTCAGCTGGGCCTCAGCCGTTCGCAGTTCCTCCGTCTTCAGACCCACTTCGCGGTGGTCCGGCGTGTAGCGCGCGCGCAGCTCCGCCAGTTCCAGGCGGAGGTCGCTGACGACGTACTCCATCTTCTGCACGAGCTTGTCCTCGCGCAGACCGGCCGTCAGGGCGGCGCTGTCGGGATTGGCGAGGAACGCCCGTTCTTGCGCGAGCTGGGCCTCGTAGATGCCGCGCTCGATCTGGCGCTTGGTGAGGTCGCGGCTGAGCTGCTGGACGGTCTCCTCGAGCGAGATCTCGAGGTGATTCCAGTTGTAGACCTTGCTCCCTTCCTGCAGCTGCGCCTTCGACTCCTTGGCCTCGCGGATGCGATCCTCGACGCCCTGGAGGGCGTCCTCGAAGTAGGTGCGCCCGTGGCTCTCGCGCGAGATGCGCCGAAACTCGTGCAGGAAGCTGCGACCGTAGAGGTCGGCGATCGCCAGCGCCGTGTCCGCATCCGTGTCGCGCACGAGGACGTTGATGATGTCCGTTTCCTGCACGGGCAGCACCTCGACCATCGTCGCGAGACCGGCCGCGATCTCCATCGTGCGCGCCTGCGGCGGGTTCGGCCAGC
>VGXI01000130.1 GCA_016873475.1 bacterium
GGGGGCTCCTGGCTGAGCGCGCGGGCGATGGTCAGGCGCTGCTGCTGGCCGCCCGAGAGCAGGCTGCCGAGCGAGCCGAGACGGTCCTTCACTTCGTCCCAGAGGGCGGCGCGCGTGAGGCAGCGCTCGACGATCTCATTCAGAACGCTGCGGTTCCGGACGCCCGCCAGGCGCGGCGCGAGGGCGACGTTGTCGTAGACCGACAGCGGCAAGCCCACAGGCAGCGGGAAGACGACGCCAATGCGCCGCCGCAGCGCGTAGAGGTTGCGCCACTCGCCGAGGTCGCGGCCGTCGAGGCGGATCTCGCCGCTCACACGCATCGGCGCGATGAAGGCGTCCATCCGGTTCAGGGCGCGCAGGAAGGAGGTCTTGCCGCTGCCGGCCGGGCCGACGATGCCGAAGATCTCGCCGGCGCGCACCTCGAAGCTGGCGCCGGCCAGGGCGCAGTGGCGGCCGTAATGAACCGCCAGGTCGCGCACGGCGAGCTTGACGGCGGGCGCGGCGGCGGGCGCGCTCACCACTTCTTCCTCCCGCGCAGCCACATGCGGAAGCCGATCGAGAGCGCGTTCATCGCGAGCACGAGTGTGATCAGCACGAGCGCCGTGCCGTAGGGCATCGCCTCGGGCACGTCGGGCACCTGGGTGGAGATCACGAAGAGATGCAGGCTGAGCGCCATCGTCTGGTCGAAGACGCTGTGCGGCAGGAAGGGCAGGAAGAGCGCGGCGCCCGTGAACATGATCGGCGCCGTCTCGCCGGCCGCGCGCGAGACCTCGAGGATGATGCCGGTGAGGATGCCGCTTCCCGAGTTCGGCAGCACGACCGTGCGGATCGTCTGCCAGCGCGTGGCGCCCATGTTCCAGCAGGCCTCGCGGAAGGCCTGCGGCACGGCCTGCAGCGACTCGCGCGTGGCGACGATGACCACGGGCAGGCTCATCACGGCGAGCGTGAGGCTGGCGGCGAGGATGCTCGTGCCGAAGCGGAAGAAGAGCACGAAGGCGCCGACGCCGAAGAGCGCGTGCACGATGGACGGCACGCCGGCTAGGTTGATGATCGCCAGGTTGATCACGCGCGTCAGCCAGTTGTCGGGCGCGTACTCCGAGAGGTAGATCGCCGCCGCGACGCCGATCGGCACCGAGGCGATCAGCGCCACCACCACCAGCCAGATCGTGCCCACGAGCGCAGGCAGGATGCCGCCGGCCGTCATGCCCTGCGTCGGTTCGCTGAAGAGGAAGGTGGGTGTGATCGCCGGCGCGCCCTTGACGATGAGCACGGCCATGATGACGAGCACGGGCAGGATGAGCAGACCCGTCATCAGGCCGAAGAGCAGGCGGACCAGCTCCTGGCGACGGCGGTTGCGGGCGTTGAGCGGGGTGGCGCGGAACATGGCCTAGCGCCGCCGCGGGCCGCGGACGATCAGATCCGCGGTCAGGTTGATGATGAAAGTGACGAGGAAAAGCAGGATGCCCAGCGTGAAGAGCGCCCGGTAGTGCTCCGAGCCGACGGCGGTCTCGCCCAGCTCGGCGGCGATGGTGGCCGTCAGGGCGCGCACCGAGTCGAAGGGGCTTGTGGGCAGATTGATCGAGTGGCCGCTGGCCATCAGCACGGCCATCGTCTCGCCGAAGCCGCGGCCGACGCCGAGCAGCACCGCGGCGACGAGGCCGTTCTTGCCTGCGGGCAGTACGACGCGGCGGATCACCTGCCAGCGCGTGGCGCCCATTGCCTCGGCGGCCTCGCGGTAGCGGTCGGGCACGGCCTTGAGCGCGTCCTCGGCGATGGTCGTCATGATCGGCGCCGCCATCAGGCCGAGGATGACGCCGGCGTTGAGCACCGTCAGGCCGACCGGGACATCGAAGACGCGGATGATCAGCGGGTTCATGATGCTCAGGCCGATGAAGCCCCAAACCACCGAGGGGATCGCCGCGAGCAATTCGACGAGGACCTTGAGGATCTCGCGCGTGCGGCCCGTCGCGTACTCGGCGATGTAGATGGCCGCGCCCAGCGAGAAGGGCACGGCGAGGAGCATCGCGAGGCCGGTCACGCTGGCGGTGCCGGCGATGAGGGCGAGGATGCCGTAGGTCGGCCGCGTGTCCGAGGTCGGCCGCCAGTTGATCGAGCCGAAGAACTCGCCGGCATCGAAGCGCGAGGTCAAGAAGCCGACGCCCTCGGCGCTGATGAAGACGAAGATGCCGAGGATGAAGACGATCGCCGAGATGCCCGCCGCGAAGACCGCGACCTGCACCGCGCGATCGAGCCACCAGGCGCCGTTGCGGCGGTCCAGGGCCGGCGGTAGCCGGCGTCCGCTGCTCGGCGCCGCCATCTCAGCCGGCCCGCTCGCCGACGAGGATGTCCATCAGCTCGTGCAGACGGCGGGACAGCTCGCGGTGCAGGGCGGCGAGGCGCTCGCGGTCGAGCGGCGCTTCTTCGCTGGCCGCCTGCAGATCCCAGTGCAGGAACAGGGTGCGGAAGGGCAACTCGGACAAGCGCTCGCGGACGTCCCCGCTGAGGCTGATGATGATGTCGTGCGCCGCCAGCGCTTCATTGTCGGTGGCGAGCTGCGTGGGCACGTGGCTGCCGCAGTCCAGGCCGAGGGAGTTCATGTAGCTCTGCGCGGTGGCGTCGATGGCGAGCGCGGGCGTCCAACCGGCGCTCGCGTAGCGGCCGCTCTCGGGATAGGCCTTGCGCGCGAGCGCCGCGGCGAAGGGTGCCAGGCAGCAGTCCTTCTCATCGATGAAGAGGATGTTGCGCTGCCGCGGCGGCTTGGCCTGGCCGGCGACCGTGAAGAGGGTCTCCTCGCAGATATTGCGCGCCTGATCGGTGACGCGCTCGAGCCGATAGAAGGTGATCAGGAAGGCGAAGAGGTCCTGCGGTGGCCGCGATTGCTTGTCGCCGACGCGCAGCAGGTCGGCGTAGAGCTTGCCGAACAGGCGCCGCGAGGCGAAGGACGCCTGGCGCACGCTCTCCGCGCGCTCCGCGTCGGCGGCGATGAAGGCTCCGATGGCCCCGCGCAGGTTCTTGCCGCTGTGCTCGAGCATCAGCGAGATGTCGGCGGCCACCGTCTTGGGTGGCTGCTTGGAGAGCAGGAGCGCCTCGCGCGAGATCGAGCAGGCGTAGTCGCCGATGCGCTCGAGGGCGACGGTGAGGCGCATCACCGAGGAGATGAAGCGCAAGACGCCAGCGCTGGGCAGGTGGCGGACGATGAAGCTGTGGCTGAGCCGGTCCAGCTCGCGCGTCGCGCGGTTGATCGGGTTGTCCTCGATGATTGTGCGCGTGGCGAGGTCGTCGTCACCGCTCAGCATCGCCTCGGTGGCCTGCCGCAGCGCCGTGTCGACGCGCGCGTGCAACTCGCCGAGCTGGGTGCGGATCTGCTGGAGGTCGCGCTCGAGCCGTTCCTGGTAGTGGGGCATGGTCTCCCTCGGCTTGCCGCGCCGGGCGCGGACCTAGTCCAGCGGCCGGATGGGCGCGTAGCCCTTGTCGCGCAGGATGCGCTGGCCGGCGTCGCTGAGGATCCAGTCGAGGTAGGCCTTGACGGCGCCCGTCGGCTGGCCGGCCGTGTACATGATGAGCGGCCGCGCGATCGGGTAGCTGCCGTTGCGGGCGGACTCGACGGTGGGGGCGACCGGCGTCTCGCCTTCGCTGCGGGCGATGGGCACCGGCTTCACCTCGGGCGTCGCGTAGGCGAGGCCGCTGTAGCCGATGGCGCCGGGCGTGCGGGCGACGAGGTCGACGACGTCCTTGGAGCCGTGCATGTCCAAGGAGCCGAGCTTGTACTCGCGCTGCTTGCCGAGCACGGCCTCCTTGAAGTAGGCGTAGGTGCCGCTGTTGTTCTGCCGGCTGACGCGGACGATGTGGTCGTCCTTGGCGCCCGGCACGCTGACGCCGAGCTGCGCCCAGTTCTCGATCGCGCCGCCGTCGGCGTAGATCTCGGCGAGCTGGGCCAGCGTGAGTTGTCCGAGCGGGTTGTCGTGGTGCAGGTAGACCGCCAGCGCGTCGTAGCCGACGATGAACTCCACCGGCTCGTGGCCCTTTGCGCGCGCCTCGGCGATCTCGCTCTCCGTCATCCGGCGGCTGGCGTTGGCGATGTCCACGGTGCCGTTGATCAGTGCAGAGATCCCTGTCCCCGTGCCGCCACCCGAGATCGCGACGGCCACGTTCGGACTCACGGCCTTGTAAGCCTCGGCCCAGGCCTGGGCCACGTTGACGATGGTGTCCGAGCCCTTGTTCTGGATCAGCGTGCGGGAGCCGGAATCGCCGCGCCCGCAGCCGACGAGTGCCGCGAGCAGACAGAGCGGGACGAGCCAGGTCCGCATGAAGGTCTCCTCGACGGGGCCGGGCGGGGCCGTGTGAAATTGGGATGAAGATGGCGTGAAGACGCCTTCCGTATACCGGACTCCGGGGGCGAAATCAAGGGCCGACGCTGCGCCGCGGGCGAGCGACTAAAGCACGCGCAGCCAACGGTGTAGGGGCAGCAGCGCCTTGAAGTGCCCGTGCACGAGGGGCAGCAGCTCGGGGCTGCCGAGCGCCGCCGGCTGGCCGAGGCTGATCCCCGCATAGAGCCCCTTGACCTTCAGCAGTTCGGCGCGCGGATGCGCCGGGTCGAATCCGCGCGGCACGCGCTGCGTGCGCTCGCCGCCCACCGTGTAGCCGCGCTGCTCGACCGCGCCCAGCGCCCGGACCAGCGCGGGACCGGCCTTGGCGTCCAGCACGCGCTCGCGGTAGGCGGCCAAGGCCGCGGGCGTGAACTGGTAGAAGCCGAGGCCGAGGTAGACGTCCCTGGCGTCGAGCTGGAAGTAGAAGGCCGAGCTCGCGAGCTTGTCGCCCATGCCCTCCCACCAGAGCAGGCCCAGGTGGGTCTTGAAGGGCGACTTGTCGGGGCTGAAGCGCGTGTCGCGGTGCAGGCGGAAGATGCTGCGGTCCGTGCGCGGATCGGCGACGAGGCCGGGCACGTCCTCCGCGAGCCGCGCGCCGAGGGCGAGCACGAAGGCCCGCGCCGGCGCGAGCACGGCCGTCTCGTACTCGTCTCGGTGGGCGGCGAACCAGGTCTTGTCGTTGTTCTTCGCCAGCGCGCGGAAGAAGCGCGGCGCGGCGGGGGGAAAACCGGTGAACTCGCTGCTGGGCATGGCGGGCTCCTGCTGCCGGAGGGCGGCCAAGCCTAGCAGGCGAGGGCGAGGAGCGCAATCGAGCGCGGCGCGCTAGTCGCGCGGCCAGCGACGCGAAGCCCGGGAGTTGCCACGTGGCAACTCCCGGGTCTGCATGCCGATGAGGGATGTCGGCTACTTCCTGAGAATCCTCACAACGCCCCAGATGCCCTGCTGGCTGTCCCAAGAGAGCACCGTCGTTCCGGGTAGGGTGTCCTCGGCGATCTCGGCCATGTAGCCGCTGCGGCCGGCCGGGATCTGCGGCCGCCGCGTGGATCTCAACGAAGCGGGGGCCCTCGGGCGCGTCCGACTGGATCAGCAGCTCGAGCGAGGCCTCGAGCTGCACTCGATTTCGGGAGTTTCTTGGGTATTGATACTCGGTGCTTCTGCCATGGACGTCCTGGTGCTATACTATTGGCCATCTAGGCCGTCGACCTTCGGACTTGGGTTGAAGATCAGGAGGTAGGGCATGCGACGCGCTGATTGGCCTACGGGTATCAAGCCCCTCGCGGGGTGCCTTCTTGGATGCCTGCTTCTCGCAGCGGCCTTCCCGGCGAGAGCGGCCACGATTCACGTGCCGCTGACCGTAAGCACGATTCAGGCAGGGATCAATCTCGCCCAGCCTGGGGACACCGTGCTGCTGGCCCCAGGAACCTACACCGGCGTCGGAAACAAGGACCTCGACTTTTTCGGGAAGGACATTGCCCTGATCGGGGTAGGGGGCTCCGCCAACACCATCATCGACTGCCAAGGAGCAGGACGGGGAATGCACCTCACCAGCGGCGAGACGCGCGCTGCGCTGGTTCAGGGGATTACCATTCGCAACGGGAACCTGCCCTCCGGCCACGGCGGCGGAATCCAATGCTACTCCGCCCCTACCTTTCGAGATCTCGTCGTTCAGCAGTGCTACGCGAAGTACACAGGCGGCATCGACATCAACACGGGGGGAACACCCCTGCTCGAGAACTGCGTGATCGAGAACAATGTGGATGATACTGGGGCAGGCGGTGGGCTTTCCATCTGCAATGTCAGTGATGCCGTGCTTGTGAACGTGATAGTCCGCAACAACTACGGCGATGGGCGCGGAGGAGGGGTGAGTATCTGCTGGTCGGCCCCTCAGTTCTTCAATGTCACCTTCGAAGGAAACGAAGCGGCCGCGAATGGAGGCGGAGTTTGGTACAGCGCCGCGAGCGATGTCTACTTCAAGGACTGCGTCTTCATCCGCAATCGTGCCCGCGATGGCGGCGGGGTGGACACTGGCGGTCGGCCGGGCCTCTTCGAGAATTGCTCCTTCATCGAGAACACAGCGCTAGAGCTTGGGGGCGCGATCTGCATCGAGTCGGATCAGGGCGCGGTCTTCCGCGACTGTCTCATCCTACGCAACACGGCCGGCGCTGGCGGCGGGGTCTATGTGGGCGAGTACATGGCCTACCCGCCGGTTCAGTTCATCAACACCTCCTTCATCGACAATGAGTGCCTCTGGACCGCCGGTTCCGCAATCACGGCCAACTGGCAGGGCAAGGCAGATCTGATCAACTGCCTGCTCGTGGGGAACTCAGGCGGTCCAGCGCTCTGGACCGACTTCGGTGCCAGCCTCGACGCCTCCTGCTCCGATCTCTGGGGTAACCCGGCGGGCAACTACGGCGGCGACCTGCTCGATCAAACGGGGGTAAACGGGAACGTCTCCCTCGACCCTCTCTTCTGCGATGCCGCTGCGGACGACTTCACCCTTGTGGGGTCTTCGCCTTGCCTGCCGTGGAACAACGGGTGCGGCGTGCAGATGGGAGTGTACGGCGCCGGCTGCGATCTGACTGCCGTTGAGCAGGTAGTCCCGCAGCAAGCGGTCCTGGGGGCGAACTACCCGAACCCCTTCAACCCCAGCACGACGATCCCCTTCGCCCTGAATGAGCCAATGGCGATCGCGCTCTCGGTGTTCGATGTGAGCGGTCACCGGATCCGCGTGCTCGCCGAGGAGCGGCACTTCCCCGTCGGTCAGTTTGAGCTGGCATGGGACGGTCGCGACGCCGCCGGCCAGCCGGCGCCCTCCGGTGTGTACCTCTATCGCCTGGAGACTGCCGTCGGCGCGACAGCTAGGCCGATGCTGCTTGTAAAGTAAAAGCCGCCGCCAGCGGGGCTCGATCCTTGCGGAAGCTTCTCAGTACGACTTCGCGAAGAGCACGCGCCGCGCGCTGGCCCGCCCCGAGTAGACGCAATCGCCGGGTTCGAGGTCGGCCGGATCCGGTGTCAAGGGCAGGCAGCGAATCGTCGCCTTGGTTTCTTCCTTGATGGCAGCCTCGGTTTCCGCCGTGCCGTCCCAGTGCGCGACGAGGAAGCCGCCCTTCGTCTCCAGCTCGGCCTTGAACTCCTCCCAGGAATCGACGCGCGTCGTCATCTGCCTGCGGAAGGCGAGCGCCTTGGCGAAGATGTCCTTCTGGATCGCCACCAGCTTCTCGCTTGCGAGCGTGGCGATCGCGTCGACGGGCAGGGCCTGCTTCTCGCGCGTGTCGCGGCGCGCGCTGAACACCGAGCGCTTCTCGATGTCCTTGGGCCCGACCTCCAGTCGCAGCGGAACGCCCTTCAGCTCCCACTCGGCGTACTTCCAGCCGGGCTTGAAGTTGTCGCGGTCGTCCACCTGCACGCGCAGGCCGGCCGCGCGCAGGATGTCGCCCACGCGCTGGGCCTCCGTCACCGTGGCGCTGCGCTCCGCGTCCGTCTTGTAGATGGGCACGATCACCACCTGCACGGGCGCGAGGCGGGGCGGCAGGATGAGGCCGTCGTCGTCGCCGTGCGCCATGACGAGGGCGCCGACCAGGCGCGTCGAGACGCCCCAGCTCGTTGCCCAGACCAGCTCGCGATCGCCCTGCTCGTTCTGGAAGGTGACGTCGAAGGCGCGCGCGAAGTTCTGGCCGAGGTTGTGGCTGGTGCCGGCCTGCAGGGCCTTGCCGTCGCCCATCAGGCCCTCGATGCAGTAGGTGCGCAGCGCGCCCGCGAACTTCTCCTGCTCGGTCTTGAGGCCCTTGATCACGGGCAGGGCCATCTCCGTCTCCGCGAAGTCCGCGTAGACGTCGAGCATGCGCAGGGTCTCCTCCTCGGCCTCGGCCGCCGTGGCGTGCGCGGTGTGGCCCTCCTGCCAGAGGAACTCGGCCGTGCGCAGGAAGAGCCGCGTGCGCAGCTCCCAGCGCACGACGTTCGCCCACTGGTTGATCAGGATCGGCAGGTCGCGGTGGCTCTGGATCCACTTTCTGTACATGGACCAGATGATCGTTTCGCTGGTGGGGCGGATGACCAGCGGCTCCTCGAGCTTCTTGCCGCCGGCGTGCGTGACCACGGCCAGCTCGGGGCTGAAGCCCTCGACGTGCTCGGCCTCTCGCTGCAGGAAGCTCTCCGGGATGAGCAGCGGGAAGTAGGCGTTGACGTGGCCGGTCGCCTTGAAGCGGGCGTCCAGGCCGGCGCGCATGTTCTCCCAGAGGCCGTAGCCGTAGGGGCGGATCACCATGCAGCCCTTGACGGGCGCGTAGTCGGCCAGCTCGGCCTTCTGGACCACGTCCGTGTACCAGCGCGAGTAGTCCTCGGCTTGGGTGGCAATGCCCTGCGCCATCTTCGTCCTCCTGCGGGCGGATCGGCGTAAGCTACCTGGATTCAGGCCAGTGCGCAAGAGCAACCAGGGTGCGAAGCGTCCGCCGCTGGCAATGGCTCGCCTTTTCTGATAGGCTTTTCGTTGATGAGGGACTCTGGCCGGGGAGGGTGCAAGATGTGTGGTGATCACGATCAGAGGCGCTCGGGCGCCTGGCTAAGGCGCCTGATCCTACCTGTCGCCATTGCGCTCCCATCGGTCGCAGCGGCCCAGGGCGACTGGACCACGCGGTTCCTGCTGCCTGGCGCCGATCACTGGGTCTACGCCACGACCGTCTTCAACGGCGATCTCGTGATCGGCGGGGACTTCAGGCTCGTCGACGACTGTCCCGCAGACCGCGTCGCGCGATTCGATGGAACCCGCTGGGCTCCGTTGGGAGCCGGGTTCAACGGGATTGTCCGCTGTCTCTATGTTTTCGATGGCGTCCTCTACGCGGGTGGGGACTTCGAATCCTCGGGGACGACCGCCGTGAACCGCGTGGCGCGCTGGGATGGGGCTTCGTGGCGGCCGCTGGGGGGCGGCATCACGGGCCAGGGCGCCAGGGTGTACACGCTCCTCGGACATCGGCAGCAGCTCTTGGTTTT
>VGXI01000131.1 GCA_016873475.1 bacterium
GGGCTTCTGCTGCTGCTCGCCACGCCGGTTTCCGCTCGCCTGCTCCAGAGCGAGGGCGTTCTGGACAGCCAGGCCGCGCTGCCGCCGGACACGCGTCGCCTCGAGTTCGGCTCGAGCTACTTCGGCGCCCCGGTCTGGGCCGGCCACCGGCACTCTCTGCGCTACGCCGGCAGCCGCGGCAACCGCCTGGGCTGGTCGCTTTGCCTGCCCTGGGTCTATTCATCGCTGGGCAACGGCGGCCGCGCGGGGCGCGACAACCTCCTCATCGGCGGCGGCCTGCGCCTTGCGGGCAGTGGCGCGGCCGGGCTGCGCGCGACCGGCGACTTCTGGCTGCCCCCCGCCGCTCGCGAGCTGGCGCCCCTGGCGGAGCGCCGCGCCTTCGGGCGCCTGGGGCTCATCGTCGAGCGCCGCGATCGCCTCGAGTTCGCGACCGCTCTCAGCTACTGCTGGGAGCTCGTCGGAATCGTCCCGGAGGCCGAGGGGGGAGCTTGGCCCAAGCGCTGGGAGCTCGCCCTGCGCAGCGGCCTGCTGCCCGCAGCGGGCTGGGGCGGCTTCCTGACGGGGGGGCTGATCTGGCAACCCGCTGACGATGAGGAACTGAGGCTCGGCAGCGCAGGCGGCGGCGTCAGCCTCGGTTGGGGGGCGCGCTGGCGGGCGGAACTGGCCTGCGAGGCCTGCATCGGCGCCAGCGAGGCTCGCGATCGCGCCGACTACCGTCTGCGCCTGGTGCTGCGCCGCGACTCGACCCTGCCGCCGCCCGATGGGGTTCCCGAGGCCGCGCAAGGCGGCTCACCCGGGAGCGAGCCGCCGCGGGCAGGGCCCTAGCGCGTGCTCAGGAGCTTCAGCGCGTACTTTCCGTAGCGGAACCGACTGCCGTCGCCGGCGATCGCCAGGCGGGTCTTCTCGTCGGGGCGCACCAGTACGTCTTCGACCATCAGCTCCGCCGAGCAGAGTTGAGACTGCTTCTCCCCGGCCTCGAGACGATCGAGCTCGTTACCGACCACGATGAGCACCCGATGGCTTCCCGCGGGCACCGCGAGAATCACCGGCGGAAACTCGTGGTCGTTGCGCAGGAAGGTCCAGCCGCGGTCGGAGAACTCCTTCTCGATCGTGCTGTCAGCGTCCTGATAGGCGAGGGCGCCGTCGATGAAGACCTTGAAGTGAAGCACGTTGAGATCGAGCATCCGCTCCCGGTCGCCGGGACGGCGATAGCGCGCCGAGGAGCGGGGCTGGTCGCCGATCAGCGCGACCTCGAGCTGGCCGACGCCGGCAGGCCCAGCGGCGACCGCGGGCGTCGGCAGCGCCGCCTCGCCCGTGACGAAGGCGATCTCCTTGATGCGGTCGCGCGCAATCCGCAGGGAGTCGGCGAAGTCCGTGTGGAGGATGAGCTGGGCGTCGTCCATGGCGATCAGGCGGCCTTGGAGCACCGAGCCGTCGAGCAGGGTCACCCGATGCAGCGTCTCGCCGAGCACCCCGCCGGGCGACGTGAGCAAGAGCATCAGGGCGAGCGTCAGCGCACTGCCGCGGATGGGCGGAGTCACGTGTGGGAAGCACATCGTTGCGGACCTCGCTAGGGATGGAGGTGATTGCAGGCGGCTTGCAAGCGGGCGGCGCTTATGGCAGCCTGTGCCAGTCTAGGCGGATTCCTCCGCCGGCTCAAACACTTTCCCGGGAGTCGAGCATGGGTCAGAGCGTCCTCCGCACGCCGCGTTTCCGCCGTCTTGCCTCTCTCTGGCTGCTTCTCGCCGCGCCGATCGCCGCGGCCGCCGGGCCGCTGGAGCAATCCCGACTCGCCAATGGCCTGGAGCTCCTCCTGAAGGAGTCCCACGGCGGCCCGATGGTGGCCTCGATCGTCACGGTCGGCGCCGGCGCCCGCTTCGAGGACGCCCAGGACTACGGCGCGAGCCACTTCCTCGAGCACATGGTTTTCAACGGCACGGCGACGCGCAGCCGCGAGGATATCAACGAAGGGATCAAGGCCTACGGCGGATACATCAACGCCTTCACGCGGCGCGAGTACACCTGCTACATCCTCCTGATTCCGCGGGAGTACCTGCGCGAAGGCCTCGCCATACAGGCCGACATGCTCTTCGGTTCCCTGCTGCCGCCGGCGGAGTTCGAGAAGGAGAAGCGCGTCGTCATCGAGGAGATGAAGAAGGACTACGACAGTGGCGATTACCGCGGCGAGCTCCACCGCAACGCCCATCTCCTCGCGGGTACGCCCTACGCGCACCCGATTCTCGGCAGCGCGGAGACGATCGAGCGCCTGCGCCGCGAGGACGTCCTCGCCTACTACAAGGAGCGCTACCAGCCGGGCAACTGCCGCCTCTTCCTGGTGGGGGACTTCGAGCGCCGGTCCGCCCTCGCGCTGATCGACTCGCTCTTCGGCGCCGCTCCCGGGCGCCCCGCGCCCGCTCCGGCGCCGGTGCGCCCGGCCTGGCCGTCGTCGCCTCAGCTGCATCTCTACCGCGCGGAGGAAGGCGCGCCTCGGCTGGACCTGGTCTGGCTGGCGCCGCCGCTGGCCAGCGGCGATGCCCCGGCCCTCTTCGCCCTGGCCGAGATGTTGACGGACGAGCACCGCTCTCCCCTGCGCGGCGAGGCGACACCCGCCCTGGAGCTGAGCGCCGGCCTCGAACTGTTCGCCGACTTCAGCCTCTTCACCCTGACGCTCGACGCGGGCGAGGCGGATCCCGCCCCCTTGATCGCGGCACTCCGGGAACGCCTCGGACGGCTGGCGAGCTGGGTGCCCGACACCGCCTGGACGGCTGAGCTCGCCAACCGGCTGCGGGTCGACGATATCCTGCTGCAGGACACCTACCACTACTACGCCATGATGAAATCCGCGGAGCTGCACCTGGGCGGCCATGCCTTCCTGAAGGACTATCGGGAACGGGTCGCCGCCCTCGACCCGGCCGCGCTGCGCGGCGCCCTCGAGCGGAGCCTGCTCGCCGGCGCCCCCAAGCTGATCTGGAGCGCCCAGGACGTGGACAGCGCGGCGACCGTTCTGCCCGGCGGGCTGCCGGCAGCCGCCTTCGCGCTGGCGCCGGCAGCGGGAACGAGCCTGCGCGTCGACGCCGCCGCGCCCTTGCGGCCCGCTCGGGCGTCGAGCATGCCGGCCGCCGGCGCTAGCGGCGAGGCGCGCTTCCGCCTCGCGAATGGGCTCACCGTTCTCCTGCGTTCGGATCCCTCGAGCGAGGTCTGCGCGGCCCACGTCCTCGTGCGCGGCCGCTCGGCCTGCGAACCGCCCGGCCGGGAAGGGATGGTGGCGCTGGCTCATGCCCTGCTGCCGGCCGGCACGCAGCGGCGCGACGAGGCGGCGCTGGCGGCGGCGCTGTCCGGGCTCGGGGCGCGGCTCAAGGTCGGCGACGATCCCTACATTCCGTTCGACGACTACTACACGCGCGAGGACTTCAGCTTCCTCCGGCTGGAGGCCTTGGACGAGACCGCCGACGCGGCGCTGACCCTCCTGGTCGAAATGCTCGGCGAGGCCAGCTACCCGGAGCCGGCCGTGGCGCGCGAGAAGGCGGCGCTGATCAGCAACCTGCGCATGGGCAGCCAGCGGCCGAGCGAACTGGCCCGCGAGGCCCTCGGAGAGACGCTCTTCGCGGGCGGGCCACGCGGCCGCAGTCTACGGGGCACGCCGGCCAGCCTGGGGGCGATCACCGCCGAGGAACTGCGCGCCTTCCACCCCCGTTACTTCGCGCCGGAGCGCATGATCCTCTCGGTGGTGTCCGGGTTGCCCTTGCCGACTCTGCGCCGCACCGTTGAGGCGCGCTTCGGCGCGCTACCGGCCTCGCCGGGCGCCGAGCCGCCGTCAACGACCCTGTCCGTCGGGCCGGCGGAAGTCCTCCGCCCCCAGGACAAGGCCCAGGTTGCGCTGCTCGCCGCACGGGTGCTCCCGCCGGCTGGCGAGCAGCCCGATGCGCTGGAGGTGCTCGTGGACGTGCTCTCGGCGCGGCTGGCTCTCGAACTGCGCGAGAAGCAGGGCCTGGCCTATTCAGTGGGTGCGGGGCTCAGTCTCGCGCCAGGCCTCAGCGGGGAGGAGCCTGGCTTTGGCCTCGTCACGTTGCAGATGGCTACCGGAGCGGAAAACCGCGAGCGCGCAAGGGCGGGGCTGCGCGCGGAACTCGAGCGCCTCGCCAGCGAGCCGCCGGATGCCGGCGAGGTGTTCCGGGCGGTCAACGGCCGCTGGGGGCGGGAGTTGATGCGGGATCTCGCACGCATCCACCAGGCCTACCGGCTTGGCCTGTTGGAGCACCTCGGCCTGGCTCCCTTTGCCGGCGACGCCGAGCGGGTGGCCCGGCAGCGCGCGGCTACCCCGGCAGAACTTGCCGCCCTGGCGCGGCAATACCTGCTGCAAGATGACTGGACTTGGGTTTTTGCCGGAGGCGGCTTGCAGTGAAATCCTCTATACCTGACGCCACTTGTTAAGGAATTACCAGCCTTTTTCGCCTGCAATTCCGCCAGATATTGGAGGAATTGGCGCCAATGCTGTAACCGTTTCGCAATGTACATGGCATACCGGAATCATAACTCGCGTACTCTTGACCGTTTGTGATTCGACGGGAACCCTGGCAAGAGGCCGGCGTTTTGCTTTGCGCTTGACTTGGCCGAGTGCTTCCCTGATAATCCGGGCGCTGAGTTGTGACAATCTTCACAATTCGTCACGATAAAGCGCAACGGCATGCGACCCCGATCGGGGTCTGACCACGAGGGCAGTGAGATGGCTGGAGCCTATCAGAACCAGGCCGAGAGCGAGACGCTCAACGCCTACCTGCAGTCGATCGGCGATTACCAGAGCCTGAGCCGCGAGCAGGAAGCCGCCGTCACGGTGCGCATCCGCGAGGGGGACGAGAAGGCGCTGGAGGAGATGATCACTGCGAATCTCAAGTTCGTGGTCTCGATCGCCAAGCAGTACGTCGGCCAGGGCCTGAGCCTGCTCGATCTGATCAACGAGGGCAACCTCGGCCTGATCAAGGCGGCCTACCGCTTCAACGAGAAGAAGGGCTTCAAGTTCATCTCCTACGCCGTCTGGTGGATCCGCCAGTCGATCATGCAGGCCATCGTCGAGCAGGGCAACATCGTGCGCCTGCCGATGAACAAGGCCAACATCCTCTACCAGATCCGCAAGCGGAACCGCGCCCTCTGGGAGCAGCTCGGCCGCCAGCCGACCAAGGCCGAGCTGGCCAAGGCGCTGGGTATCACCGAGTCGGTGATCAACGAGATCGAGCTGGCGACGAACACCTACCGGTCGCTGGACGAGCCCGTGGGCAACGAGGAGGATCACATCCTCCTGAACACCCTCGAGGACGAGGATCAGATCAGCCCCGCGGAGCAGCTCGACAAGAACGAGTTCCACGCGCTGATCGAGGCGGCGCTCGATTCGCTGAGCCCGCGCGAGGCGATGATCCTTCGCAACTACTACGGGCTCGGCGATCGCGAGCCGATGACCCTCGAGGAGATCGGCAAGGACCTGAATATCAGCCGCGAGCGCGTGCGGCAGGTGAAGGTCAAGGCGCTCAGCCGCATCCGCAACAGCCACGTCGGCCGGCGTCTCGCCGAGCACGCCCACTAGCGGCGCCCGGCGGCAATCGACTCGCAAGGCCCCCCGCAGCCGCGGGGGGCTTTGCGTTTCAGAGGCGGAGGCGAAGCCGGGCTTGCCCTCCCTGCCTCCCTGGGCTATGTAAGGGGGGACCCTCACGAAGGAGAGCGAGATGAAGCGCATCCTCATGCTCATGGCCCTGGCGCTGCTGGTCGCTCTCGCGGGCAGCGGCTGTGGCAAGAAGGCCGAGGCCACGGTGCCCTGCGTGGGCGGCTGCGGCATGGAGCTGACGAAGGCCGATGCGAAGGTGATCGACGGCAAGTCCTACTGCGCGGGCTGCGCGGCGCAACTCAGCGCGCCCCCGGCGGGCGAGGAACTGTCGACGGCGCCGGCCGCCGATGATCGCGTGAAGTGCGCGGGCGGCTGCGGGATGGAAATGGCGAAGGCAGACGCCGTGCAGGTCCAGGGCAAGCACTATTGCCAGGGCTGCGCCGAGCATGCCGGGCACGGCCACTAGGCCTGCGGCGGCATCGACGGCGGCCGGTCTGCGGAGCTAATCCGCTGCCAATCTGAAGCTTGCGGGGGGCGGGGTCGATTGACACTCCCGCCCCCCCTTCTTATCATGCCGGCGTCAGGGGCGCCCGCCCCGCCTTCCCGCCCGCGGACCCAGGGGTCTCCCGCGGCCCAGCCTTCCACCAGCGGAGGTAAGTCCATGAAAGTCAGCACCTTCGAGGAGAAGGTCGGCCTCGCCGAGATGCTCATGGGCGGCGTCATCATGGACGTGACCACGGCCGAGCAGGCGAAGATCGCCGAGGACGCCGGCGCCGCGGCCGTGATGGCCCTGGAGCGCATCCCCTCGGACATCCGCGCCGACGGCGGCATCGCGCGGATGAGCGACCCGCAGATGATCCAGGCGATCCAGAAGGCCGTCAGCATTCCGGTGATGGCCAAGTGCCGCATCGGCCACATCGCCGAGGCGCGCATTCTCGAGGCCCTGGAGATCGACTTCATCGACGAGAGCGAGGTGCTCACGCCCGCCGACGAGGCGAACCACGTCTGGAAGCACGACTTCAAGGTGCCCTTCGTCTGTGGCTGCCGCGATCTCGGCGAGGCGCTGCGCCGCATCGGCGAGGGCGCCGCGATGATCCGCACCAAGGGCGAGGCGGGCACGGGCAACATCGTCGAGGCCGTGCGCCACCTGCGCGCGGTGGTGGGGGGCATCCGCCGTCTCACCCAGCTCGATCCCGGCGAGCTGATGGCCGAGGCGAAGACCCTCGGCGCGCCGTTCCACCTCGTCCAGCAGACGGCCCAGACCGGCCGCCTGCCCGTGCCCAACTTCTCGGCGGGCGGCGTCGCCACGCCGGCCGACGCGGCGCTGATGCGCATGCTCGGCGCCGAGGCCATCTTCGTCGGCTCGGGCATCTTCAAGTCGACGGACCCGCCGCGCATGGCGAAGGCCATCGTCGAGGCGGCCACGCACTGGCAGGACGCGGCGCGGCTCGCCGCGGTCTCGGCGGGCCTCGGCCGGGCGATGAAGGGCCTGGACATGGCGGAGATCCCCGCCGAGCAGGTCATGCAGACGCGAGGCAACTAGCGTGGACGCCGGCGAGTCCAGCCGCCGCCCCGCTGGGCGCCGCGACGCAGCGCCGCACCCGCGCCTGCATCCCGTACCCGCCGTCGGCGTGCTCGCCCTGCAGGGCGCCGTCGAGCCGCACCTGCGCATGCTCGAGCGCGTCGGGGCCGCAACGCGCGCGGTGCGGGGGCCGGCCGAGCTGGCGGGTCTGGACGCCCTCGTGCTGCCTGGCGGCGAATCCACGACGATGAGTCATCTGCTGGCCTCGAGCGGCCTGCGCGAGCCTCTCGGCGAGTTCATGGCGGCGCGCCCCGTGCTCGCCACCTGCGCGGGGATGATCCTCCTCGCCCAGCGGGCCGAGGCCCTGCCTTTCCCGCCCTACGGCCTGCTCGACATCGACGTCGCCCGCAACGCCTGGGGCCGGCAGATCTTCAGCTTCCAGGAAGAGATCGACTGGCCGCTACCGCGACCCACCGGCGAACCCGGCCCCGCACAGCTGAAGGCGATCTTCATCCGCGCGCCGCGAGTGACGCGGATCGGCCCGGACGTCGAGGTGCTCGCGCGCTTCCAGGGCGAGCCGGTTGCCCTGCGGCAGGGCCGCCTGTTGGCACTGAGTTTTCATCCGGAGCTCACGGCGGACCCGCGCGTCCACGCCTGGTTCCTCCGGGAATTCCTGGCGGACCGCTGAGCTGCCTGGCGAAAACGCCATTCACTGCCTAGACTGATCGGAGATCGCCCCCGCGGCCGGGGGCAAGGGGGTGAGCGGTCGATGCCCTTCTACGACTACGAGTGCCGCGAGTGCGGCGAGAAGTTCACGGTCCTGCTCGGCATGAGCAGTCGCGACGCCATGGAGCCCACCCTGCCCTGTCCGCAGTGCGGGGCGAAGGGCCCGCGGCGGCTGCTGTCCAGCTTCGCCACCAGCTCGGCCGGCGACAAGGCCGGGAGCGCGCCCAGCCACAGCTGCGGCGGGGGTGGCTGAAGGATCTGATTCGGTGGGCGTTGCCTGCCGCTGTCGGAAACGAAGAAGGGGAGCGGCGTCGCCGCTCCCCTTCTGCATTCTCACCGCGCCGCGCGCCTACTTCTGCGTGTTCGCCTTGTCCTCGGCCAGCATCGCGGCCTTGGTCGCCTCGACCTTCTCGGTGGGCCACTGCTCGACAATGGCGCTGAGGATCTTCTGGTCCTCGTTCGGCCGGTCGTTCTTGTTGCGCGGCGTGCCCACGATCGCGTCCACCACCTCGATGCCGTCGATGGCCTCGCCGAAGACGCTGTACTTGCCGTCCAGGAAGGGCGCGTCGGCGTGCATGATGAAGAACTGGCTGCCGGCGCTATCCGGTTCGCGGGAGCGCGCCATCGAGAGGATGCCGCGCGTGTGCTTGCGGTCGTTGAACTCGGCCGGCAGGTTCGTGCCCTCGCCCTTGTAGCTGTAGCCGCCCATGCCGTCGTTGGTGGGGTCCTTGTCCTTGCTGTTCGGGTCGCCCCCCTGGATCATGAAGCCCGGGATCACCCGGTGGAAGAGGCAGCCGCCGTAGCTGTGCTCGGCGTGCCAGACGAAGTTCTTCACGTGCTCGGGCGCGCTGGTCGGGAAGAAGCGCAGAACGATGTCGCCGCGGTTGGTCTTGAGGGTGACCACCGTTTCGGTCTTCTCCGCGGCGCTGGCGGCTGTGCTCAGAAGGAGGAGCAGCAGCGCCGGAGCGAGGACGATGCGTGCAAGACGGGTCATGGTTCGCCTTTCCGCTGGGGTCGTCAAACGAGCCGTGTCAATGCCGCCCGGAAGCGGCGGTTCCCGCCGTCCGCGCGCGGACGGCCGCTAGCCCTGATTGTTCCGAGCCGCCAGGGTGGACGCCACGCGAGCGACGTCCCACTGCTCGACCCGAATGCTCTCGATGCGCTGATCCTCGCGCGGGCGGTCGCCGGCGTCGCGATCGCTGGCAACGATGGCGTCGACGACGTTGAGCCCCGCGATCGCCTCGCCGAAGATGCTGTACTGGCCGTCCAAAAAGGGTGCATCCGCGTGCATGATGAAGAACTGGCTGCCCGCACTGTGCGGATCCTGGCTGCGGGCCATCGAGAGGATGCCCCGCGTGTGCTTGCGCTTGTTGAACTCGGCCGACAGCTGCGTGCCGGGACCCTTGTAGCTGTGGCCGCCGGTGCCGGGCACGCCCTTGCCGTCGGGCCTGGTGTTCGGGTCG
>VGXI01000132.1 GCA_016873475.1 bacterium
CCCCGCGCGGCGCCTCGCCCTCGGCGAGGGCCCGGCCGGCGAGCGGCGTCTGGCCTGGGACGGCCGCGACGGCGAGGGCCGGGAGCTGCCGAGCGGGGTCTACCTGTTCCGTCTCGCTGCGGGCGGCGAGGAGCAGCAGGGCCGGCTGGTCAAGCTGCGCTAAGCCCGCCCCCGGGGGCGGCTAAGGACGACGAAGGCGCGGGAGCGATCCCGCGCCTTCGTGTTTCAGACCGTGGCAACTCCACTCAGTAGAGCGCCTTGATGCTGCCCCAGCTTCGGTTCTCCGCCGCGACGGCCTCGCAGCCCTGGCCGTGGTTGCCAATCAACACGCCGCAGGAGTTGTTCGCCGGCAGGCATGGCGAGGTGTTCATGAGCGCCAGGCTGTCCGCACCTCCGGAGCCGCAGAACTGCGGATCGACGGAGATGTTCCCAGCGGTTCCAGTAGGGTCCGCGATGCTTGCGTAGTTGCCGTTCGCATTGCCCCAGACATTCGAGCATGCGATGGACACTTCGGCGGGATCCGAGACCCGGATGCCGCTACCGGCCACCGTATTCGCCACGATGCTCTGCTCAAGGTAGAATGGAGACCCGATGGCGCTTAGAATCGCCGCTCCAAAGGGGCTCGCCTCCTCGGTTTCGTTGCCGACGATGGTGCAGCCAACGACATGGAGTTCAGCATTGCTGTATGCGGTGATGGCCGACCCCCAGTGTTGGGACCAGTTGCCGATGAAGTCGCAGTTTTCGACAACCAGCCGATCGGCCACATCCCAGACCCCATTGAAGCCAATCGCTCCGCCGTAGAAACCGGCTCGGTTCCCAACCAGCACGCTGTTTCGCAATGTCACCTGGCCTTCGGTAGCGACTTCGATCGCTCCACCCCACCCGCCAGCTTCGTTTCCACTGAAGAGCAACCCATCGAGTTCGGCCGAACCGCTGTTGATGATTGCCAGACCCCCTCCATCGCCGGCGAGGTTCCCGATGAACTGCGAATCTCGGATAGTCCCGTTGCACTGTGAGATCATCGCGCCCGCTCCGTTGGAGATGCCAAGGTTGTTGATAAAGAGGCACCTGGATAGATCATAGGTGCTGCGTACGAGGATCAGCCCACACTCGTAGCACTCTCGAAACACACAGTCCACACACTCGATGTCCCCATCAGCAAGGCTAGCGCCGGAGCCGAAATAGACATCGGGATTATCCCTGAAAACCATCCGCTCCATGGTCAGCGTGGTCTCGTTGCACGCGAGCGAGGCATAGACAAGGGGGTCCCGGAAGTTCTGCACGGTGATGCCGGCAAGCACCATGCGCTGCGACGGTGCCCCCACCCCGTTCAGTTGCAGCCAGTAGTGGGCATACCCGAGGTCGAAAACCGTCTGCTCTGGACCCGCCTCGGAAAGCACCGTGAAGGCAGGCCCGGAGTGGCTCACGCGCCGATGCTGCGGCTGATCGTAGAAGCCGGGCGCGATGAGCAGAGTATCCCCGGCCTCGCAGGCGTTGAAGGCTTCCTGAAGCGAAGCGAAACTGCCAGGATAGTGACGGGTTGCGGCAGCGGCGAGATTCGCCGCGAGAAACCAGACGATCGCGGCGACTCTAGTCCCTCGGCAGGCGGATCGGTAGGCACGGAGCACATCGTCACTATCCATGGCTGAACCCTTCGTCAGATGCCCACGTCCCGCCGCTGCCAATCACTATACCCGAACCGGCCGCGACCTGACAACTCGAACCCGGACCGGAGGCGCTCGCGCGGGCCGCAGGTACCCCTTCCCGCGCCGCGGTTTCCGGCCGCTGGCCCTGAGCGCCGCCTTGCCAGATCCGGACAAGGCCCGCCCCCGGGGGCGGCTAAGTCTGGAAAAGGCGCGGGGGATGTGCGAAATTGTCCCCCGCGCCTTCATCTTTGCGAGGTGAGCCATGGCCCTGGACGCCCCCCGCACCGCGGACCGCAAGCGCGGCGAGCGCTACAGCCTCACCCACCAGGTGCGCGTGGTCACCGCCACCAGCCTCTTCGACGGCCACGACGCCGCCATCAACATCATGCGGCGGATGATCCAGCAGGGCGGCGCCGAGGTGATCCACCTCGGACACAACCGGTCCGTGGCCGAGATCGTCGAGGCCGCCATCGAGGAAGACGCCCAGGCCGTGGCCGTGTCGTCCTACCAGGGCGGCCACATGGAGTTCTTCCAGTACATGCGCGACATGCTGGTGGAGCGCGGCGCCGGCCACGTCCGCATCTTCGGCGGCGGCGGCGGCGTCATCCGCCCGGCCGAGATCAAGGCGCTGGAGGCCTACGGCATCGAGCGCGTCTACGACCCCGAGCACGGCCGGCAGATGGGCCTGGCCGGCATCATCGACGACTTGCTCGAGCGCTGCGACTTCTTCACGCTGAACCTGCCCGAGCTGCCGGCCAGCGAGCACAAGGGCGCGGCGATCCCCGACCCCGCGCGCCTCTCCCCCGACGACCACGCCGCCGTCGCGCGGCTGATCACCCTCACCGAGATCGGCGGGCCCAGCTGGGAGCGCCTCGCCCCGCAGATCCGTGCCCGCGCGGCCGCCGCCAAGGCGCCCGTGGTGGGCGTGACCGGCACGGGCGGCAGCGGCAAGAGCAGCCTGCTCGACGAGCTGGTGCGCGCCGCTTCCGCGCGGACAACCCTGCGGCGCGCATCGCCCTGCTCTCGGCCGATCCCTCCAAGCGCCGCACGGGCGGCGCGCTGCTCGGCGACCGCATCCGCATGAACGCCATCGAGGGTCCGCAGGTCACGATGCGCTCGCTCGCCACGCGAGGCAGCCACAGCGAGCTGCCCGAGACCATCCGCGACGCCATCGCCGTGGTCAAGGCCGCGGGCTTCGACCTCGTCATGGTGGAGACCAGCGGCATCGGTCAGGGCGACACGGAGATCGTCGACGTGGCCGACCTGACCATCTACGTGATGACCGCCGAGTTCGGCGCCCCCACCCAGCTCGAGAAGATCGACATGCTGGACTTCGCCGATCTCGTCGCCGTGAACAAGTTCGAGAGGAAGGGCAGCGAGGACGCCCTGCGCGACGTGCGCCGGCAACTGCGCAGAAGCCGCGAGCGCTTCGAGCTGGAGCCCGAGGCGATGCCCGTCTACGGCACCATCGCCAGCCAGTTCAACGATGCGGGGGTGAACGGGCTCTACGCGGGCCTGATCGAGCTGCTCGCGAGCAAGTGCGCCGCCGCCTGGCGCTGCGGGCTGCCCGCGGGGCAGATCGCGCGCACCAGCCGCAGCCACAGCCTGATCCCCGTCGACCGCACGCGCTACCTGGGCGAGATCGCGGGCGCGGTGCGCGGCTACAAGCGCCGCGCCCGCGAGCAGGCGGCCCTCGCGCGTCGGCTCCAGCACCTGCGCGCCGCGCGCGAGGAGCTCGGCGCGGCCGGCGACAGCGGCGCCTTCGCGGCCAAGATCGGCGAGCTCGAGCGCCAGCTCGCGCCGGACGCGGCGACGCTGCTCGCCGGCTGGCAGGACCTGCGCGAGGCTTACGGCGGCGAGCGCTTCCGCTACGAGGTGCGCGGCCGCGAGTTCACCGTGGCCCTGACCAGCGAGACCCTCGCCGGCACCAAGGTGCCCAAGGTCGTCGTGCCCGATCTCGCCGACCACGGAGCGCGGCTCGAGTACATGTTGCTCGAGAACGTGCCCGGCAGTTTCCCCTTCACCGCGGGCGTCTTCCCCTTCAAGCGCGAGGGCGAGGACCCCAAGCGCCAGTTCGCGGGCGAGGGCGGCCCGGTGAAGACGAACCAGCGCTTCCACTACCTCTGCCGCGCCGACCAGGCCAAGCGCCTGAGCACGGCCTTCGACTCGGTGACGCTCTACGGCCAGGATCCCGCCCCCCCGGACATCTACGGCAAGGTGGGCGACTCGGGGGTGAGCATCTGCTCGCTGGACGACATCAAGAAGCTCTACGCGGGCTTCGATCTGTGCGACCCGGCCACCAGCGTCTCGATGACGATCAACGGCCCGGCGCCGATGATGCTGGCCTTTTTCCTCAACGCCGCCATCGACCAGCAGGTCGACAAGTTCCGCGCCGCCCAGAAGCGCGAGCCGAATGCCGCCGAGTTCGCCAAGCTGCGCGCGGAGACCCTCTGCACTGTGCGCGGCACCGTGCAGGCGGACATCCTCAAGGAGGACCAGGCGCAGAACACCTGCATCTTCTCGACGGACTTCGCGCTGCGCATGATGGGCGACATCCAGGCCTACTTCATCGAGCACCAGGTGCGGAACTACTACTCGGTCTCGATCAGCGGCTACCACATCGCCGAGGCGGGCGCGAATCCGATCACGCAGGTGGCCTTCACGCTGGCCAACGGCTTCACCTACGTGGAGTACTACCGCGCCCGCGGCCTGGCCGTGGACGGCTTCGCGCCCAACCTGAGCTTCTTCTTCTCGAACGGCATGGACGCCGAGTACACGGTGATCGGCCGCGTGGCGCGGCGCATCTGGGCCGTGGCGATGCGCGACCTCTACGGCGCCGGCGAGCGGAGCCAGAAGCTCAAGTACCACATCCAGACCAGCGGCCGCAGCCTGCACGCGCAGGAGATGGCCTTCAACGACATCCGCACCACGCTCCAGGCCCTGCTCGCCTTCTACGACAACTGCAACAGCCTACACACGAACAGCTACGACGAGGCGATCACCACGCCCACCGAGGAGAGCGTGCGCCGCGCGATGGCCATTCAGATGATCGTCAGCCGCGAGTTCGGCCTCACCAAGAACGAGCACCCCTGGCAGGGCAGCTACGTCGTGGAGGAGCTGACCGAGCTGGTCGAGGAGGCCATCCTCAGCGAGTTCGAGCGGCTGTCCATGCGCGGCGGCGTGCTCGGCGCCATGGAGACGCAGTATCAGCGCGGCAAGATCCAGGACGAGTCGATGCTCTACGAGCTGCGCAAGCACAGCGGCGAGCTGCCGCTGATCGGCGTGAACACCTACCTGAACCCGGATGCCGCGAACCTCATCCCCGAGGAGCTGGAGCTGCGCCGCGCGACGCCCGCGGAGAAGGCCGAGCAGATCGCCAACGTGCGTGCGCTGCAGCAGCGCGACCCGGCGGCCACGGCCGCTTCGCTGGCCCGGCTCAAGGAAGTGGCCCTGGGCGGCGGCAACGTCTTCGCGCAGCTCATGGAGACGGCCCGCGTGGCGAGTCTCGGCCAGATCAGCCAGGCGCTCTACGAGGTGGGCGGCCAGTATCGGCGGAACATGTAGGCTTCAGCGCCCGCCGCGCCTCAAGGCACCACTAGGAAGCGCGCTGTAGCGCGCCCACCCCCAGCCTCGAGCCGGAAGAGCAGCACCCCCGCGGCAAGCCGGCGGCCGCTCGCATCGCGCGGCTGCCAGGTGATGCGCTGCTCGCCGGCCGCGGCATGTCCCCGCGCGATCATCGCCAGGCGCCGGCCCTTCACGTCGTAGGCCGCGAGCGAGAGCGGGCCGGCGGCCGGCAGTGCGCAGCGCAGCTCGAGCGCTCCATCGGGCCGGCTGGACACGACCAGCGCGAGACCCGGCGCCGGGAGACCCGGCGCGGCCGTGCCGAGCGCGATCGGCGCCACGCTGGCCGGGTCTGCGCCGTAGGCCGTCCACTCGCCGTTGCCGGGCAGGCCCGCGATCAAGACGGGGCCGTCGGCGAGCCGGCGGCACTGGCATCCGCGATCGCCGTGCCCGCGCCCTCCTCGAAGCGGTAGTAGCCGACCAGCCCCGCGCTCGCCGGGTCGATCACGCGATCGGCGATCGCGGCCAGCTCGGCCGGCGCGAGCGCTCTCGTCCACAGGCGCAGCTCGTCGAGGTAGCCGTTGAAGGAGGGGAAGCCCGCGCCCGCGTCGTGCTTCTCGGCGCCGAGCACGATGTAGGGCCCCCAGGGCGTCACCGGGTTCGCGACCCCGCCGTTCGGGTAGCTGATGTCGTCGGTGGAGGCGCCGGGCGAGGACTGCCAGTCGAGCAGGCCGTCGACGACGATCGACTTCAGGCCCGTCGCGGCATCGCGTACGCAGGCGACGTGGTGCCAGGCATCGTCGAGGAGCAGCGTTTCCCCTTCGATGGTGTTCGGCGAGTCCGCGCCCGCCGGCGCGCGGCCGGTGCCGAAGCGCACGCGGCCCCCCGCCAGGCTGATCCCCCAATCCTGCTGGTTATCGGCCCAGATATCGCGGTCGACGACGACGTTGCCGTAGATCCAGTCGTCGCCCCAGCTCTCGCCGCCGCCCCAGCCGCTGGTCGCGTTGTCGATGAGCCGACCGCGCAGCCAGAACTCCACGGTGAAGTCGCCCGCGCCGAGATCGCAGGGCGCGCTGGCGTCGGGGCCGGGCGCGTTGTCGTCGATCGCGATGCGCGCGCGGTCCTGCTGGCCGGCGCCGGTGCCGTGGAAGCGCAGGGCGTGGGCCGAGCCCTGGCCTTGGGCATCGCTGCCGAGCGCGAGCACGAGTAGGGCCAGGCCGAGCGCGGCGCGGCGCGGGCTGCGGATCATCGCTGTTCCTCCCTGGCGGCCGCGCGCAGCAGATCAGCCAATGCGCCGAATCAGCTCCGTGATGCGCGCGAGAGGATGGGAAGTCAGGGGCGCCACATCTCCACGTAGTCGATGAGCATGTTGGCGCCGTTCGTGGCCTCAAACTCGAAGCAGACCTCGTAGGTATTGGTTCCCTCGGGTAGGTAAACGCCCTCTATGGTCATGACTTCCCAGGTGCCATAGGTGTGATCCTCTGGCCACGTCATCTCCTTGGCCCAGATGATGTCACCGTTGAACTTGACGTAGACGAAATTGCTGGCGTGGCCCTCGGCGACATAGCCCATCCACCGCCAGCGCAGTTGCGCTGACTCGAGGAAGACGTCCTGGCAGAAGGAGTTGCTGTTCGGCGTTCCGCAGAACCCGCCGAGCCATGCCGCCATCACCCCATCGTACGCAGGATAGCCCCAGATGTGCAACGGATCCAGGATCCAGGAGCAGGTCGTGTTCGTAGTGCAGGTCCAGGCCGAACCTGCTCCACAATCACCCTGCTCGAAGCTGCCGTCCCCTACGAGGATCCAGCTGTGTCTCTCCCCCGTGGCTGCCGTGTCCGCAGGCGCGTCGCGCAGATTAGGAGCGGAGAGCCTCCGTTCGCCCGGGGGGCAGAGGCTGGGCTGGGCCGCGGAGATTGCCGCAGGATCGAGGCTAACGAGGACCGCAATGCCGAGCACGAGTCTCCAGCGCATATCACCCCACCATCACAATTCGCGTCGAAGCGGCCGCTGTGGCGCCCTGCGCGCGGATGAAATAGACGCCGCTGGCCGCGGTGCCTCCCGCTCCATGCCTGCCATCCCAGACGAGGCGTTGCTGCCCAGCTGGATACGGCCGCTCGGCAATCACAGCGCAAAGCCGTCCGGTGACATCGTGCACGCTGACGCGGACTGCCTGTGGGATGCGAAGGCCAAGATCGATGGTAACACCGTCTCGCCCGGGGTTGGGAAAGGCACGGAGGAGGAGTCCATCCGCGAGTTGGCTGCCGACCGCAGGCACGACCGTCAGGTCTCCACAGGGCAGCGCACCGAATGTCATGATCGCTTGCTCCGCCACGCAGCGTCCAAGATCTGGGTCCCGTCATAGTTGCAGGCGATGAACGCATACCCGTCTGCAACGTCGAATCCATACGCCGACGAGGGGAGCGCCGCGCTGCCCACGAGATGGGGAATGTTCGCCTCGCTGATGTCCAAGATCGCCAGTCCCAGGTGTTGGTTCAGGGTAAAGGCGAGATCGCCCTGGACCGCTACATCGACCTCTTTGTACGGGCGGTCGAAAGAGCCTGCGATCGTGGGCGCCGTCGGCGTGCTGCAATCGACAAGGATGAGTCCGTCTGAATCGGCCGCTACTGCGAGAACACCACCGCTGCGGAAGTCCAGCTCACGGAGATGATCCGCAACTTCGATTGCACCCAGTTCCTTGATTCGCTCCGGACGCGACACATCGTAGAGGCGGATGCTGGAACTCTCGACGATCAATGCGCAGACCTGTTCTTGGAGAGCGATTCCGCCCAACCGCAGTGGGATGTCCACGTAGCCGACGAGTTCCGCAGCGAAGGGATCAGAGATGTCCAGCACATGGAGCCCCTCACGCTGTACCGGGACGTAGACCCTTTCCCCATCGGTCGCGATTCCGAAACAACGCTTACCGGGCAGCAAAGTGGTAAGCACTTGAAAAGTCGAGACCTCGCTGGCGTCGATAACATGGACCCCGCCGGTACCAGCTACAAACAGGAACCCGCCGCTGAAACAGGCTGAGACGTAGGCCTCCCCTGGATGAGACAGGCTGCCCAGGATCGGGGCCAGCGCGGTGGGCGTCTGCGCGGCGATGCACACCGAAGAGCCGGCACTTGCGAGCAGGCCATCGGCGAAGACCGCGCGATTCTTGTGTACGGGGTACTGCATGATCGGTACTGCGTTCAGCGGATCGCTGAGATCGTAAACCCTGAGCCAGCCAGGGTCGGGCTGACCGGAGATGGTGAGCAATCGGTCGCCCTCGCGCGAGAAGCGCCAGACCGTCTCCGTTGGTGTACTCGGCAGGATCCGCTGCCAGTCGAGCGGATCGGCGATGTCTACCGCTCGGATTCCTTGATCGCGCTGGGCAAGGACCGCGACGTCTCCGAAGAGCTCGATGTCCTGAGATTCATCTGCAAAGGAGGTGATGTGGAGCCGCCGTGGCATCGACGGATCGGCGATGTTGATAACCTCCATCCCCCCCATTCCGTCCGCCACGTAGAGCAGGCCATCGCGGACGGCGATGCCCTGCGCTTCAACCGTCTGGAGAGTTCCGAGAACCGCTGGGTTCGCGGCGTCGGCAACGTCCAGTAGCACGACACCGGGCTCTCCCGCGGCAATGACGAGGACATCGTCAACCATCTGCATCTCTCCGCTATGACCGAGCGGCACCTCGGCAATGACTGCGGGCTCCGTTGGATCGCTGATGTCGATCGTGACGAGACCGAAGTCCTCAATCGTGAGATAGAGAGTATCCTCCACGGGTAGAATGGCTTCGATCTCCCGATCTTCGTGTTCCGGCCAGAGGAGGCCCCCGAGCGGCAACGGCCGCAAGGGGTCCGAGAGGTTGAAGATCAGGAGCTGAAGGGCCCAGTCGTCAATGCGATGGCTGCCCACGAAGAGCAGCGGCGTTGCGTAGGCGAGCTGGCGAATGGAACCAGCGGAACGTGTCAACGTGTTTGAGATACCTTGGACATGAGTTTACTGTCTAGCGCTCACGAACTCTCCCACCATGAGGTCGCCGCCAATGGCGCCTCCTGCGACCTCGA
>VGXI01000133.1 GCA_016873475.1 bacterium
CCCCCCGCTCGGCGTGTAGATCCGAGCCCGCGCGTAGGTGTTCGCGCGCAGCGCGCCTTCGGCATTGTCGAGCGGCGCGCGCGCGCGAACGGTGCGGGTGCTCGGATCGACGGCGGGCGACACGGAGCGGACCGCGGTCTCGAACGTCCGCTCGCCGATGCCGTCCACCTCGACGAGCACCCGCTGGCCCGGAGCGACCCGGTGGATCAGCGCTTCCGGAACGTCGATCTCCACCCAGAGCACGCCGGTGTCCATGATCTCGAAGATGGGATCCTCGCCATGCACCAGCGCACCCACCGTGAAGTTGCGGCGGGTCAGCGTGCCACTGATCGGTGCGAGCAGATCGTAACGGCCCGATACGCCGTCCGTCGCGCCGATCAGCGCCAGAGCCGCCGCGGCCGCGGCGAGCTCCGCCTGCGCCTCGCGGTGAGCCTGCTCGGCCGCTTGGGCGTCCTTCTCCGAAGAGATGCCCCGCTCGTGGAGGCGCTGCTCGCGCTGGCGCGCGGCCTGCGTCGCCTCTTCGCGCGCCGCGGCGGACTGGAGTCGGGCCTGGGCGTCCGCCATCTCCGCACTCTCGATCTCGGCCAGGGGCTGGCCCTCGCGAACCAGGGCGCCGACCTCGACCTTGTAGGCGCGGATGACGCCCGCCACCCGCACGTTGACGAGGGCGCTGCGCGCGTTGTCGGCGACGATGCTCGCGGTCGCGAGCACCACGCTCTCATCGCCGCCGGCCCGTGACGCGACCACGCGAATCCCGGCCTCGTCGGCCAGCGCGGGCGACGCCAGCTTCACCCGCATCCCGTGCGGCGGCGGCAGGTCCCCGGTGTCGCCGGCCGCAACGTCCATCAGCGGCCGTCCGCCGCGCTCCGGGTGGCAGAGGGGGCAGACCGACTCCGGCAGCGCGTGCTCCGCGCACCAATCCCCCTTGCTCTGGAAGATCGGCGCCAGCTTTGGATTGCACTTCGTGCAGATCGCCTCGAGGACGCCGTGCTCGGCGCACGGACGATCGGCGCTCGCGGTCGCGGCCGTCCGGTCTGCCTCGGCTTGCGACCCTGCGCGCTCGCAGGCCGAGATCGCGGCGATCAGCAGCAGGGCCGGCAGCAGGAGGGTCTTGCGCATCTTCACTTCCCCTCGGGCTTGGGTGGCCGGGTGATGACGAGTTCGGGGCTGCAGGCCTTGCACTGCGACTCCGGCAACCCGTGCTCCGCGCACCAGTCGTTGGTGGCCTTGAATGCGGGAATCAGGGCGGGATCGCAGCGGGTACAGGCGCTCTCGGGGACGCCGTGCTCCCCGCACCAGTCCTCGTAGGATCCCGGCACCACGCCCGCCTGCGCATGGCCACCAGCGTCCGCCAGGGCTCCGCGCTCGTCATTGCCGCGATCGGCGGCTTCGCCCCCGCAACCGGCGAGGGCGAAGCCGCCGAGGAAGATGGCGAAGACGGCGAAGGTCTTTTGCATGCTCGACTTCCTTTCTTGTCTCACTCGACTGCTATTCCGGCGGGTTTCCCCGCCAGCGTGAAGGCGCGGGCTTCGGCGTCCGCGACGCCCGCAAAACAGGCTCATGGCAAAGCTCCCGCCGCAACGGCGAGATCGACGCCGGCGAGGGCGGCGCTCAGGAGGCGATCCGCCTGCTCGCGGCGCGTCTCCAGGGCGTTCCTGCGCACGATCAGCAGCGCCGGCAGATCGAACTTGCCCGCCTCATAGCCTGCCAGCGCCAGGGCCTCGGTCTCGAGGGCGCGGGGGAGCGCCGTGACTTCGATCTCGCTTGCCGCCGCGGCAGCGCGGCGATACGCCGCCTGTGCTCCTTCAAGCTCGACTGCCGCGAGCGCCCTGCGCGCCTCGAGTTCGATCTGGGCCCGCAGCCGGCGCGCCAGCGCCTGCTGCCGCTCTCCTCGTCGCTGGTCGAAGATCGGCAGGGAAACGGCGAGGCCGGGCCGAAGCGTGCTCTCCTCCTGGTCCTCGCCGTAGGAAAGGCGGAGGGCGATGCCGGGGATCCAGGCGGCGCGCGCCTGCTTCAGCGAGGCGGCGGCCGCGGCCAGGTCCGCCCGCGCGGCGCGCAGGTCGGCCCGTTCGCGCTCGCCGGCCGTCCGGCCATCCGCCGCGATCGCGTCGAAGCGCGAGCGATCAGCCAGGTCGCCCGTCGTTCGCAGCCCCTGGCTCGACGGCATCCCGAGGACCGCCGCCAACTCGAGCTGGGCGAGGGCCAGTTCCCCCGCAGCGGATTCGGCTGCGCTCTCCCCACGCGAGACCTCGGTCTCGGCGACGAGCAGCTCCAAGCGCGCGGCGTCGCCCGCCTCGACCTTCTCCTCTGCGATGCGGCGCTGCTCGCCGGCGAGTCGCCTCCCCTCCTCGGCGATGCCGAGTTGCATCTCCGCGTGCAGCACTCGATAGAAGGAGGCCAGTGCCCGGCCGGCGAGCAGCCGCCGGGCGTCCGCCGCATGGAGGGTCTCCCTCTCGACGGTCGCGGTGGCTTCCTGCACGCGGTAGGCGCGACCCAGTCCATAGCCGAGCGGAACCGCGAGCTCCAGCTCGGTGCTGCCCGCCGGTCCGCGCCAGGACCGGCCGCTCAGAGCCTCCAGCACCGGGTTCTCCTGGCTGAAGACGCGGGCGCTGGTCAGGCGGCCGCGGGCTTCCTCGACGCGCGCAGCGGCAATCCTGGCCTCGGGCGAGCAGGTGCTGGCCAGCTCGATCACGCGGGAGGCGGTGAGCGGCAAGGACGTCTCCTCCGCCGGCTGTGCCGCGACATTCAGCGCGACCGCGCCCGAGAGCGCGCACGTCCAGGCCAGTAGCGAGAAGCCGCGGCCCATTGGAACTCCCCTCAGGCCGATCGCCGGCCACGTTGCGTCCGCTGAACGAGATGCTGGCGAACCCGGCGCCGCGCGGTCGCGCAGGCGGGCTCCGGGAGCACCTGCGAAGCGACGACGGGCCATCGGCCAGTCGCGGCAGGCCGTCCAGCCGCTTGGTGGAACAGGTGTGCGACTAGCAGACAGCGGACTTGGGGATCTTCAACAGATCCTCCGCCGGGGGGATCGGAGCCTGCGCTTCGGCGTCCCGCGGTGCGGGCAGGGTCTCGCGAAAAACGAGCGGTGGCTGGACCGCAGCGGGCAGCACCGGCGCGCGGTCGAAGCAGCACGCGCAGGCGGCGGATTGATCGTCGCAGCCCTGCTCGTGGATCGCCGGGTTCGCCGAGCACCGGGAGTGCTGGGTCTTGGCATCGCAGCAGTCGACAGCGGGACACCAGACGGCGCCCAACTGGAGGATGCAGAATGCGGCAATCAGGACCAACCCAGTGACTCGGTGCATGGGCGAAAGGTTATCCGGCGGCGACGACCGTGTCAAGGTGTCCCCCGGAGAGCAGCGAAGAGAACCGAGAGGAGCGACTCGGCTCAATGCGCCTCGCCCCAGGTCTTCTCCCCCGCGCGCACGGCGACGGCCAGCGCGTTGCCCGCCGGCGGCAGCGGGCAGGTGGCGTAGGGACTGAAGGCGCAGGGCGGGTTGACGGCGCGGTTGAAGTCCAGCGTCGCACGGCCGGCGGCATCCGGCGCGGGCGCGCTGAGGAAGCGGCCGGCACCGTAGGTCTCCGCGCCGCTGGTGGCATCGGCAAAGACGATGAACAGCTCCTCGCCCGGCGCGCCGAGCGGCCAGAGCGCGCACTCGCGCCCGTCCAGCGTGAAGACGAGCCGCCCCGGGCAGGGCTCTTCGCTCACCTGACCCAGCACATTGGGAATGGCGATGCTGCGCGCGCTGTCCGCCTCCAGCCGCGCCTCCACGCGCCAGCGCGGGTCGACGGGATAGCGCTCGACGCCCGTGAAGGTGAGGCGGGCGGGGCTCGCACTGTCTTTCACACGCAGGAAGAGCTGCCCGCCGCGGTCGATGGCATAGCAGCGCAGCGCGGCGCCGAGGGCGGCAGTCGCAGCGCGGCGTCCGGGCCGGAGCCAAGCGTCTGCGCGCCCGGCGCGATGGGGAGGAGGCCCACGAGCGTGAGCCAGCCGTCCTCGGCGGCGAGCGCAGCCTCGCGCTCGGCGTGCCACGTCTCGATCTCGGCGAGATAGGCGGGATCCATGGCCTCGCGGGGCACGCTGCTGGCACAACCCGCGCCGAGCGTCAGCAGCAGGGCGAGAGCCCAGGTTGCCGTGTGCATTGCAATCTCCCCAGTCCGGCCGCCGGGCTGCCGCGGAGGCGCGGGTTCTAGGCCACGGACCTTCCGCGCGGCCTCGGTGTGCGCTTGATGGCGAGCAGGGCCTTCACGTCGGCCAGCACCTGTACGCTGTCGACGGCGGTCAGCATCCACTTCCCGTCATGATAGGTGGTCGCGCGCGCGTAATCCTCGCAGACGTGCGACTTGAGATCCGCTAGGATGCGTTCGGCAGCCGCCCGCTCTGCGGCCCCGAACACGATCAGCAACTTGAAGCTACCTCGCTCGGGCACAAAGGTGCAGAAAGACCTCGACTTCTTGTAGCGCAGGCTCCAGCCGTGCCTCTTGCCGCCGAACTGCCAATCCTCCCCGAAAACGCCCGGGTAGGTCGCCGCAATGTACTCGCGCAGCGCAGTCCAGCGCGCCCAGTGCCGTTGGCCGAGGAAGCTGCTGAGCTGTTCTGCTTGCGGTTCGGTCGAGCCGTCCGTTAGCCGATTCGGGTTGATCTCTACTGCCATGAATCCCCTCCCCTCACGCTGTCGCTCGACCGCGGCTCTGCCCGGCGCGCAGGACTCAGGCGCCCCCTTCCCCTTCGCAGAGTGCCTTCAGCCGCGCCAGCGCCTTCGGCCAGGTCTCGGTCATGAAGTCGGTCATGTCGCCGAAGGCGTCCATGTCGACGACGAGCTGCGTTCCCTCGACCACGCGCAGCAGCGTGTAGTTCTCGTAGGCCGGCGCCCAGGCGCACACGGCCTCGCTCTCGGTGTCCTCGACCCCCTTCGCCACGAAGCCCAGGTGCCGGATCGAGATGAACTCGTGCGGCCGGTTCTCGGCGATCTCGGCCACCATGCCCACGCCGCCACCGGGCCCCAGGAAGCGAATCCGCGCGCCCTGCTGCCAGGATCCCTCGAAGTAGCTGCCCTCCATGAAGGGCGCCGTCCACTCCTTGAAGCTCGCGGGCCCGATGAGCGCCTCGTAGACGCGCTTCGCCGGAGCGGCGATGACGATGGAGAACTGCAGGCGCTCCCTGGCCGACATGGGCTTCCTCCGGGGAGTTCCGGCCCGGCGGCAGGGGCGCCGCCGGGCCGAAGCGTGTGTGGCGCCGCGCGCCTAGCCGCGCAGGTCGAAGCGATCCAGGTTCATCACCTTGGTCCAGGCCGCCACGAAGTCGGCGACGAACTTCGCCGCCGCGTCCGCGCTGCCGTAGACCTCGGCCAGCGCGCGCAGCTGCGAGTTCGAGCCGAAGACCAGGTCGACGCGCGTGGCGGTCCACCGCTTCGCGCCCGTCCTGCGATCGCAGCCCTCGTAGACGCCCTCGCCAGCCGGCTTCCACTCCGTGCCCATGTCGAGCAGGTTCACGAAGAAGTCGTTCGTGAGCGTCTCGGGCCGCTTCGTGAAGACGCCGTGCGCCGACTTGCCGACGTTCGCGCCCAGCACGCGCAGGCCGCCGACCAGCACCGTCATCTCGGGCGCGGTCAGCGTGAGCAGCTGCGCCTTGTCGATGAGCAGCGCCTCAGCCGGCACGCTGTACGTCGCCTTCAGGTAGTTGCGGAAGCCGTCGGCGACCGGCTCCAGCACGGCGAAGGACTCCGCATCGGTCTGCCTCGCCGAGGCGTCCATGCGCCCCGGGGTGAAGGGAACTGTCACCCGGTAGCCGGCGCTCCTCGCGGCCTGCTCGATACCCGCGCAACCGCCGAGGACGATCAGGTCGGCCAGCGAGACCTTCTTGCCGCCGGTCTGCGCGGCGTTGAAGGCCTTCCGGATGCCCTCCAAGGTCCTGAGCACTTTCGCCAGCCGGGCGGGCTGGTTGACCTCCCAGTCCTTCTGCGGAGCCAGGCGAATGCGGGCGCCGCTTGCGCCGCCGCGCTTGTCGGAGCCGCGGAAGGTGAAGGCCGAGGCCCAGGCGGTCGAGACGAGTTCTGCGACCGAGAGCCCGGACGCCAGGATCTTGGTCTTGAGGGCCGCGATGTCCCGCGCCGAGATCAGCTTGTGATCGACCGCGGGAATGGGGTCCTGCCAGGTGAACTCCTTGGCCGGGACCTCCGGGCCGAGATAGCGAGCGCGCGGGCCCATGTCGCGGTGCGTCAGCTTGAACCAGGCGCGCGCGAAGGCGTCCGCGAACTGATCCGGGTGCTCCATGAAGCGCCGGGAGATCTTCTCGTAGACCGGGTCGAAGCGCAGCGAGAGGTCGGTGGTCAGCATCTCGGGCGCGATCCGCTTCGACGCGTCGTGGGCGTGCGGCACGGTGCCGGCGCCGGCGCCGCCCTTCGGCCGCCACTGATGCGCCCCGGCGGGGCTCTTCGTCAGCTCCCACTCGTAGCCAAAGAGGTTCCAGAAGAGGTTGTTGCTCCACTTGGTGGGCGTGGTGGTCCAGGTGACCTCGATGCCGCTGGTGATCGTGTCGGCGCCCCTGCCGCTGCCGAAGCTGCTTCGCCAGCCGAAGCCCTGCGCCTCGATGGGGGCCGCCTCGGGCTCCGGACCGACGTGCGTCGTGGGGCCCGCGCCGTGTGCCTTGCCGAAGGTGTGGCCGCCGGCGATGAGCGCGACGGTCTCCTCGTCGTTCATCGCCATGCGCGCGAAGGTCTCGCGGATGTCCTTGGCCGCCGCGAGGGGATCCGGGTTGCCGTTCGGGCCCTCGGGGTTGACGTAGATGAGGCCCATCTGCACGGCGGCGAGCGGGCTCTCCAGGTCGCGCTCGCCCGCGTAGCGCTTGTCGCCCAGCCACTCCTTCTCGGCGCCCCAGTAGATCTCGTCCTCGGGCTCCCAGACGTCCGCGCGGCCGCCCGCGAAGCCGAAGGTCTTTAGGCCCATCGTCTCGAGGGCGACGTTGCCGGCGAGGATCATCAGGTCGGCCCAGGAGATCCGGCGGCCGTACTTCTGCTTGATCGGCCACAGCAGGCGCCGCGCCTTGTCGAGGCTGACGTTGTCGGGCCAGCTGTTGAGCGGCGCGAAGCGCTGCTGGCCGGCGCCGGCGCCGCCACGGCCGTCGCCCACACGATAGGTGCCTGCGCTGTGCCAGGCCATGCGCACGAAGAGCGGGCCGTAGTGCCCGAAGTCCGCCGGCCACCAGTCCTGCGAATCGGTCATCAGCGCGGCGAGGTCCTTCTTGAGCGCCGCGTAGTCGAGCTGCTTGAACTCCTTGGCGTAGTCGAAGGCCTCGCCCATCGGATCGGACAGCGTGGAGTTCTTGTGGAGGATCCTCAGGTTCAACTGGTTCGGCCACCAGTCGCGATTCGACGGCCCGGTGCTCGCCGTCGCGCTAGCCCCGCCTGTCACGGGGCACTTGCTCTTGTCGCTCATCCCGTCGCTCCTTGCTCTTCCAGGTGGGGCTGCGGAGATTCTTGAAGCAGTCCCTCATGTCGCAATCAAGTAGACGCTAGTGCATCCCGGCTGCATTCTCAAGGCCCTCGGGCCTTCCAGTTGGCTCCTCCGCCGGATCGGGCTAAGCTTCGATCGGCCGCGTAAACAGCCTTCCGCCTCGCTTCGTCATCGGGCCAAGCAAGGAGACGCGACGGTGACTGGCGACAACAGACATCAGCAAGACCGGGAGCGCGCCGAGAGAGCCTTTGCGGGCGACGAAGCGGCCTGGCGGGCCATCTACGACGAGACCTGCCAGCCACTCTTCAACCTGCTGGCATTCCAGACCGGCGATCGCGACACCGCCCTCGACCTCTTGCAGGAGACCTATGTCACGGCCCTGCGCCGCCTGGACCACTACCGGGGGGACGGTCCCCTGGGGGCCTGGCTCCGGCGCATCGCCGTGCGCAAGGCGCTGGACTGGCGGCGCGGCTTCCTGAGCCGCACGCGCCGGCACCTGGCCTTCGGGCTCGCCGCGCCGCAGGAGGCGCCCGCCGCGCCCGCTCCGCACTTCGCGGGCGAACGGGCGGCCTTCATGACGGCGCTCGGCCGGCTCTCGGCCAAGCAGCGCGCCGCGCTAATCCTGCGCGAGGTCGAGGAGCTCTCCTTCGCCGAGATCGGCGGCGCCCTTGGCTGCCGCGAGGCGACGGTCCGCGTGCACCTGCACCGGGCCAAGGAGAGCATGCGGCGCGAACTCGGCGGCGGCGAGCGCCCCGTCTTCGCTGAGGAAGCGGAAGGATGGCAGCCATGAAGCAGCACTTCGACAAGCACGCGCACCGGCTCAGCGAGAGCGAGCGGGAGCTGATCTGGCGGCAGATCGGCAATGCGAACCAGCAGGAGCGCCGCCGCCGCGTCCAGTTCATCACGGCCCTGGCGGGGGCGGGCGCTCTCGTGACCGCCGGCCTCATCCTCGCGGTGATGCTCAGCGGCGAGAATCCCGAGCGTCGGCTCGAGGAGCTCAGCCCGCGCGTCCTGCCCGAGGCCGGTCCGCCGCGCACGGATGGTGGCGACGCCCTTGCCGGCCGCGCCGTCGGCCAGACCGATGCCCCGCGCGCGACGGCCGAGACGCCGCAGCTTGAGCCCGCCCCCGGGGGCGGGAACGAAGGCAAGGCCGCGGGCCCGGCGGTCCCCGTCGAAGAGTCCACCGTCGCGGCTCCTGAGGCGGGGCGCCGGGACCCTGCGGCCGTCCCGCCCACGGGGGCGGAGCCCTTGACGGCCATTCCCCAGCGAGAGGGTCCGCCCGCGTATGCGCACGAGAAGGTCCTTGTCGAAGGCGAAGCGCCTCAGGTTGATGTGAAGACCTCCGAGTCGGTGAGGTCCAAAGACAAGGAGGACCTGAGCGCCTTCGCTGTCGACAATGTGCAGGAGGCGATGGCGCTCGAGGCCGGAATCACGATGAAGGGCGGCGACCAGTACGTGCGCGGTGGGCGGTCCGGGAAGGTGTCGATGATGATCGACGGTGTGCCTGCCAATGAGCCGGGGACCCGCGAGCGCACGCTGATCGCCGGTCGCGAGGTCGACGGCCGCGTCGCCCGCGGCCGCTGCTGGATCCCGCCGGACTACCGCAACCCGAACGGCGAGCCTTTCGACGCCATGTATTTTCGCGACTACGGCACGAACCCCTTCATCGTGACCGAGGAGGACGCGCTGTCCACCTTCGCCGTGGACGTGGACAACGCCTCCTACACGCTCGTGCGGCGCTACCTCGACGAGGGCCAGCTGCCGCCG
>VGXI01000134.1 GCA_016873475.1 bacterium
CCCCCGAGCTGCCGTTCGCCAGCGGCAGCACCTCGACCTACTACCTCTTCAGCGCCGAATCGCCCCTCGGCTTCAGCGTCACCGGCCCGACAACGCTCAAGGTCTACACGCGGCTGGACTTCGACCACCGCATGAACGGCGCCCAGGCCTACGCGCTGGAACTGCTGCGCGACGGCGTCAGCGTGAACACCTACCACTACCAGACCGACAAGCTGAGCTCAGCCCACTACCTCAAGCGGCCGCTGATCCTGCCCGGCGAGCGCAAGCTGCTGCGCATTCCCGTGCCGCGCGGACGGCATCACTACGAGCTGCGCTGCGTGCGGCCCGAGGCCTGCGGCATCGCCGCGCAGATCCTCATCCCCGAAGCCGACGTGAGCACGAGGTAGCCTGGATGCGGCGCCGTCTTCTCCCGTGCGGTCTCGGCCTCTTGCTGGCCGCCTCGCCCCTGCATGCGAAGCAGGACCTGGCGCCCCAGGGCAAGCCCGCGACCCTCTTGCTCGGCCGCGGCGAGGCGGCGGCCCTCTACTGCGTGCTGCCGGCGGCGGGTCTGGTCTATCACATCGAGGGCCCCGGCACGCTGAGCGGCTTCGTGAAGACGCACAATGCGCCCGGCGAGACCGAGGAGCGCCAGGGTGTGCTGCGCCTGGCCGGCGTCCCCGGTCTCCCGGACTCGCTGCCGCTCGCGCTGGCGCCATCGCGGATCGGCGGCTACGCCGACGATCGCCCGGGCAGCCCGAGCCGCGGCACGCGCCTGAGCTTCGCGATTCCCGCCGGACGCCACGCCTTGAGCCTGCGCGGCGAGCTGGCAGGCGGCGGCGAGCTCTTCGTCGCCCTCTACTATGACGGTCCGCCGCAGTGGGAGACGACGCCGCTCGCCGTCGCGGCGCCGCCCAAGCCGCGGCCGGCGAACGAGCGCTTCGGCCTCACCTGGGGACTGGGCGTGAGCCTCGGCTTCACCTACGAGGACAACGTCTTCCAGATGTCCGAGGCCTTCCGGCAGGAGTACCTGCAGCGCCTCTACTGGAACCAGGAGAAGTTCAAGGAGATCGAGCGGCTCGACGACCTCATCCTGACGCCCTCGCTGGACCTCACGGCGCAGCGGAAGTTCCTCGCCCTGGGCGCCACGCGCTTCACCGCGCGCTACTCGCGCGAGCAGTACGCGCTCAACACGATCCTCGACAACCACGAGTTCCGCTTCGGCCTGCGCCAGGCTTTCGGCAAGCAGAGCCTGGAGTTCTACTACGCCTACAGCCCCTCGAAATACCTGCGCCAACTCAACGACCGGCCGCCCCTCGTCTCGGAGCAGACGCCCGTGGTCAGCGAGCAGTTCCGCCTCGAGCGCAACCGCTTCGTGAGCACCTGGCGGCAGCGGCTGCACAGGAACCTGAACGCGAGCGTCGCCCTCACCAAGAAGCTCTACTACTACAACAAGCCGCACCTGGAGAACGACCTCAACACCTGGGGCGTGGACCTGAACGCCACCTGGACGATCGCCCGCCCCTTCCGCCTCAGCCTGACCTACGCCTACGAGGACGCCGACGCCCGCGCGATCGACGTCGTGGGCGAGGAGCTGGAGACCAGCCCGGCCTCGGACGGCACCTACAAGGGCAACACCTACAACGCCGAGCTGCGCTGGGCGCCGGCGCAGGCGGCGATCAAGCGCTGGCTGCCCGAGCTGCGCCTGCGCGCCCAGTACGGCGTCGACTACTACTCGGCCGAAGGGACGCAGACGATCGCGGACGACCCCTACCACGTCGGCCGGCAGGACAACACCTACACCTACCAGGTCAAGGGTGGCCGCCCGCTGCCCGCGCTCCTGCGCAACTTCGGCCTGGCGCAGGACGTCGACCTGGACCCCGGCTTCGGCTACGCCGAGCGCGACGTGGACTCCCCCTGGTGGGGCGACATCAAGGAAGACAAGAACTACATCAGCCGGACCTACTGGATCGGTTTCAGCAGCACCCTGTTCTAGCCGCGCCCGCGCGGCCGCATTCGACGGAGGATGAGCATGCAGCCCACCCGCCTGGGGGCCATCGCCCTGGCGCTCGCCCTGATCGCCCTCGCCGGCAGTTGCGGCAAGGAGGACCTCTACGAGATCCCCGACTCGCCCTATCCGCTGGTGGGCCGCCTGCCCCTGCCGAGCATCAACGAGAGCGTGGCCGTCATCGGCGACTACGCCTTCGTCGCCGCCGGCCAGGCGGGCATGCACGTCGTCGACATCGGCAATCCGGCGGCGCCCGTGCTCGTCAAGACGGTGAACACGACCAAGTACGGCGAGAACATCAAGGTCCAGCGCAGCTTCGTGGCCGGCGAGATCCGCGACATCGCGATGATCGTCGAGGGCACGGAGGGCGTGACCACCTACGACGTCACCGACCCGCCCAACGCGGTCACCTTCAACCAGGGCACGACGGCCGTCGACGGCAACGGCATGTTCGTCCTCGAGCGCGAGAACCCGAACGATCCCTTCGTGCTGTTCGTGGCCGAGAGCTGGAAGGGCGTGCGCGTCTTCGAATCCAGCCCCGAGTTCCCCGGCCTGCTCGCCTATGGCGGCGTCTTCGCGAGCACGAACGGCTACGCGATGGGCCTCGCCGTGCAGGACGGCTACGCCTACGTCGCCGACGACCAGATGGGCCTGGCCGTGCTGGACGCCCGCGTGCTCATCCTCGACTCGGTGGTGCTCGTCGCCGCTGCCGATACCCCGGGCAACGCCCTCGCCGTGGCGCTCTGGGAGGGCCACGCCTTCGTCGCCGACAAGCGGCAGGGGCTGAGCATCTTCCGGGTGAACGCAGGCGAGACGCCCGTGCCCGTCTCGCGCATCCCGCTCGACGGCTGGTGCGTGGACGTCGCCGTGCGCGACGATCTCGCCTTCGTCGCCGGCTACGACGCCGGCTTGCACATCGTGGACGTGAGCGATCCGGCGCGACCGCGCTACGCCGGCAACGTGCGCAGCAGCAACGCGACGGGCGTCGCGCTCACCGACGAGGGCCTCGTGCTCGTCACCGACGAGGACGACGGCCTGCTCATCCTGCGTGGCCCGGCCTTCGCCGATCGCACGGCGCCGGGCGGCATCTACACGCTGAGCGCCGAGGCCGTGGGCGCGAGCGCCGTCCGCCTGAACTGGAAGGCGCCCGGCGACGACCGCTACTTCGGCGCCGCCGCGAGCTACCAGCTGCGCTGGGCGCTGACAGCGATCGCCGACGAGGCGGCCTGGGCGGCGGCCGCCCCGGTGAGCGGCCTGCCCGTTCCCGCCGCGGCGGGCAGCGCCGAGGAGTTCACGGTCAGCGGCCTCACGCCCGAGACCGAGTTCCACTTCGCGCTGCGCGCGCTGGACGACGAGGGCCAGCTCTCCGCGCTCGGCGAAGAGGCCGGCGCCCTCACCTTCCCGAACGACACCTTCCTGTCCGGCCTCGCCGTGACGCCGGCCTACGGCGACGTCGCGCAGGTCTTCACCTACACGGTCCGCTACTCCGACCCCGAGGGCGACCTGCCGGTCACGCACGACCTGCTCATCGACGGCATCCCCTTCGCGATGAGCTACGTCTCCGGCGATCACGCGGCGAGCGCGCTCTACCGCTTCGAGGCCAGTCTCGCGCCCGGCGCGCACAGCTTCCGCGCCGCCTTCGACGACGGCCACGGCCACACGCCGACGACGCCCCTGCTCCAGGGGCCGCTCGTCGGTGAAGTGCTCTACACGATGGGCAGCCCGGCGGGCGAACTCGGCCGCGACCTGGACGAGGTCCAGCACCCGGCCCTGCTCACGCAGCTGCCCATTGCCGCCAGCGAGGAAGTCACGCAGGCCGAGTGGGTGGCGCTCATGGGCGCGCTGCCGGACGACAGCTTCCTCGGCGACGAACTGCCCGTCCTCGGACTCACCTGGTACGAGGCCGTCGCCTACTGCAACGCGCTGTCCCTGGACGACGGCCTCGCGCCGGCCTACGCGATCGACGGCACTGCGGTCGCCTGGAACCGCGAGGCCAGCGGTTGGCGCCTGCCCACGGAGACCGAGTGGGAGTGGCTCTGCCGCGGGGGCAGCGCGACCGCATTCAGCAACGGCCCGATCACGGACGAGGCCTGCGAGGACCCGCGGCTGGACCTCGTCGGCTGGTACTGCGGCAACTCCGGCAACCAGCCGCGCGCAGTGGGCGGCCTCGGCGCCAACGCACTCGGCCTGCAGGACGTCCACGGAAACGTCATGGAGTGGTGCTGGGACTGGTACGCGGGCTACCCGAGCGCGGTCGGGCTCGACCCGAGCGGGCCGGCCAGCGGCTTTCTCAAGGTGATCCGCGGCGGCAGCTGGTTCCACCTGGCCAAGAACTGCCGGGCAGCCGCCCGCGAGACCGCGCCGCCGGATTCGCGCCTGGACTTCGTGGGCCTGCGCGTCGTGCGCACGGACTTCGGCAACTAGTCGCGCGCCCCGGCCCCGCCGGGGCGCCGCAGCGCAAGGGGCTGGGGATGGCCGCCAAGGAGCGCTTCCACTTCATCGACCAGTTCCGGGGCCTCATCGGCGTGATGATGGCCCTCGGCCACAGCAACGAGTACTTCAACCACATCTGGTACGCCTTCGAATTCCAGGACCCCTTCTTCGGCACGCCCGGCCAGTTCGGCCTGCGCTACATGGGCTACCTCTGCGCGCCGGGCTTCCTGATCATGAACGGGGCGATGGTCTACTGGGCCTATTGGCGGCGGCGGCACGGCGGCGCCGGCGACTGGGCCACGCGCTGGCACTTCATCGAGCGCGGGCTCTTCCTGATCCTGATCCAGATGACCTGGGTCAACTCCGCCTGGAGCGGCTTCAACTCCTGGCGGCCTCTGCACTGGAGCATCATCGCCTGCATCGGCACGGCGATGGTCCTGCTCACCTTCGTCATCACCTGGCGCTGGCAGTTCCGTCTGGCCCTCGGCGCGCTGCTCATCTTCGGCCAGCACTTCCTGCTGCAGATCCCCTACAGCCAGAAGGCCTGGACGCACGTGCCGATGCAGATGTTCATCGACTCGGGCAGCTTCAACCTCTACCCGGCCCTGCCCTGGTTCGGCATGGCCCTGGTCGGTTCGGTGATGGCGCACTTCTGGTTCGAGGGCTGGAAGTCGCACGCCGAGCGCTCGACCAAGAGCATGCTGATCGGGGTGGGCCTGGTGGCCCTCGCCGTCCTGCTGCGCCTGGGTCGCGGCTACGGCAACCTGACGCCCTGGTCGGAAGTCGGCAGCTGGTCCTTCTTCCTCGAGCAGAAGTACCCGCCGAACACGGTGCACCTCGTCTGGTTCGCGGGCGCCGTGATCTTCATGGTCGGTCTGTTCTGTCGGATCAGCATGCACACCAACTTCCTGAAGCCCCTGGGCGTGATCGGGCGCGTGCCGCTCTTCTTCTACGCGCTGCATATTCCCCTGCTCGGCATCTTCACGCGGCGTCTGGGCTTCTTCTATCGCGAGGGGGCGGTGCTGGAGAGCTTCCTCGGCTGGGTCGGCCTGCTCGCGGTGATGTTCCCGCTGGCCTGGGCCTTCGGGCGCCTCAAGCAGCGCTCGAAGAACCACTTCATCCAGCTCATCTAGGCGATTCGCAGCGGGGGATGGCGGACGCGGCGGCTGCCGCGCCCGCTCCGCTCAGGGCGCGGTCTGCGGCGCGGGCAGGTGGGGCGTCAGCTCCGCGATCGCGGCATCCAGAGCCGCGGCCAGCTCGGGCAGGGGCAGCGCCGCGTCGGCGATCCCCGTCTCCAGCGCGAAGGTCGGCATGTCCGGCGCCGCCGCCGTGCTGGGCTCCTGCACGAGCACCCGCCCGCCGAAGCGGTGGATCTGCTGGACGCCGCGCGCGCCGTCGCGGCCGAGGCCCGTCAACACCACGCCCACGCCGCACTCGCGGTAGACGTGGGCAATGCTCTGGAGCAGGGGGTCTGCGGCCGGCTTGACGTAGTTGATCGCCGGCGCATCGCTGAGGCGCAGGTCGTGCACCTCGGGGTCGATGTAGAGGTGGCGATCGCCGCGCGCCAGGGTGATGCCCCCCGGCAGCGGCGCGAGATGGTCCGCGGCCAGGCGCACGGGCATCGTCGCCTCTGCGGCCAGGGCAGCCGCCAGGCTGTCCAGCACCCAGGCGGGCCCCGGCATCGCGACCAGGAATGCGGCGCGCGGCTGGGGCGACAGACGGCCGAAGAGTGCGCACAGCGCCTCCGGCCCGCCCGTGCTCGTCGCGATCCCCACGGCAAGATGGTCGGGTGCGGCGCCGCGCCGCGCGGGCATGGGCGTCAGGGACGGCGCCTCGGGCTCTGCCGCGGATTGCCCCTGGCGGGCGAGGAGCGTCGCCAGGCGCTCGAGCACCTCGGCCGGTCGGTAGGGCTTGGCCAGGTAGTCGTCCGCACCGGCCTGAAAGGCCTGCTGCCGGGCCTCCGCGGAGGCGAGGGCCGTGACGACCATCGTCAAGGGCATGCGCGGCAAGCGCGCGCGCAGATCGCCGATCAGCTCCAGGCCGTCCTTGCCGGGCATCATCCAGTCGGCGAGCAGAACGTCGAAGCCCTCGCGCAGGGCAACCTCGAAGGCCGCGATGCCGTCGGCGACGCGACGCACCTCGTGTCCCGCCTTCAGGAGCGTGCGCTCGAGCAGCAGGGCACTGGTGCCGTCGTCTTCGGCGATCAGGATCTTCGCCATCACTTCTCCAGGGCGCTGAGCGCCGCGGGGCCCGGGCTGCCTTGACCGGCCAGCTCCCGTCCCAGGGCCCGTTCCAGCAAGGCCTGCATACGCGCGAGCTTCTGCTCGCCGGCCAACGCCGGCTTCTCGGCAATGGCCAGGAGCGCGCGCAGCTGGCCTTCGCGCTCCGCCAGGCGCTGCTCGATGCCGCGCGCGCTCTGCGTCGCGTCCTGCTCGAGGACCGCCATCGCGTAGCGGTAGTCCTCCAGCTCTCGGCGCGAGTGCAGGAGCTCGCGCAGGTTGCCGACCTTCTCCACGAGCAGCTCGCCGTGGATGGGCTTCGCGAGGTAGTCCCGGGCGCCCTTCTGCATGGCGAGCACGGCTGACTCGACGGTGGAGTGGGCGGTGACCATGATCACCTCGGTCGCGGGGCGTTCGCGCTTGGCTTCGACGAGCACGTCGATGCCCGAGAGGCCGGGCATCACGAGGTCGGTGATCAGCAGGTCGATTGCCTGACTCTGGACCAGCTCGATCGCCTCCTCGCCGCTGGCGGCCGAGTAGACCTGGTCCTCGGGAAAGGCCTTCTCGAGCGTGCGCTGCACGAGCAGGAGGCTGCCGCGGTCGTCGTCGACGCAGAGGATCTTCATCGGCACTCCTCGCCGGCCGCCAGGGCCGCCTCGGCCGCAACGAGGCAGAGGGACAGCTCGCGCGCCAGCGGCAGCAGGCGCTGGCTGAGAATCGCCTCCGCGCCCGCGCGGTCGCCGGCAACCAGGCAGGCGGCCCAGGCCGCCCGCTCGGCGCGCAGCGCCGCGTAGCGCGGCGCGCTGAGCTGCCGCGCCAGAACGAGATCCGCGGGGCCGCCGCTCTCCCCGAGCCAGGCGGCCGCCAGCGGCGCCAGCGTGTCGGGCGCGGCGCTGCCGACTAGCGCCGGCAGCGCGGAGAGCCAGTCCGCCAGCTCGCGCTTGGCCGCGGCGAGCTCCTGTGCGGCCGCCCCTTCGGGCGGCATGAGCGCACCGAGGATCAGCCCGGCAAGGGCGAGGCCAAGCGCGGAACGCGACCCGCGCTGCCGAATCCTGGGCATGTTGCTTCTCCTGACGGTCGTCGCTGCCGCGGACTGCCGCGCACTTCCCCGCTCCGGACGGGGGTTGGTTGCGGCGCCACTGCATTCCCCGGCTCTTCGGCCGGCAAGGCGGGCAACTTGAGCGCTCTGTTAAGATGGAGGGGACGATCCCGTCGCCTGCGCCCTGCCGCCCGCGCGTGGCGTCGCCTTGTTCGGCGGCAAGGCGCGTGATAGCCTGACGCCACGTGCGCGAAAGGAGGGGCATGCCGGCAACGGAGCCTGCAGTCCTGCACCTGGACACCGGCAGGCTCCTGCGCGGGGGCCAGCGACAGGTGCTGCTGCTGATGCGCGCCCTGCGCGAGCGCGGCTGGCGCTGCGTGCTCGCCGCGCCCGTGGACGGCGCTCTCTGCGCAGCGGCGACCGCGGAGGCTTTCGAATGCTTCGGCTTCGCTCCTCGCGGCGACCTCGATCTGCTCGCGGCCTGGCGGCTGCGCCGCGAGGCGGCGGCGCGGAATCTCGAACTCTGGCATGCCCACAGCGCGCGCGCCCAGGCGCAGGCCAGCCTGGCTCTCGCCTGGCCTGCCGGTCGCGAGCGGCGCCGACTGGTGGTGACGCGGCGCACGGCCTTTCCGCGCCGGCCCGGCCTGGCGCACCGGCTCAAGTACGGCGACCGTCGGATCGGCCGCTACCTCGCGATCAGCGAGGCCGTCGCAAGCGGCCTGCAGGCGCGCGGCGTCAGCCCGGCGCGGATCCGCCTCGTGCCGAGTGCGGTGGACGCCGCGCGCTTCGCCGCTGCCGCGTGGGCCCAGCTCGGCGACGCCGTTTCGGCGCCGGCGAACGCCGATCCCAGCCTGCGCGAGCGGCTGCGCGCGCAGCTGTGCCGCGAACTGGCGCTGCCGCCGGCGGCCTACCTCGTCGGCGCCGCGGGCGCTCTCGATGCGAGCAAGGGCTACGACCTGCTGCTGCGTGCCGCGTACCTGGCCTGCCGCGAGGAGCCGCGGCTCCACGTCCTCGTCGCGGGCGAGGGCCCCGAGCGCTCCCGGCTCGAGGAAGAGACGCGCCGGCTCGGCATGGGCGGGCGCTTCCGCCTGCTCGGGCGGCGCCATGACCTGCCGGATCTCTTCGCGGCGCTGGATCTCTTCTGCATGCCGAGCCGCGAGGAGGGTCTGGGCAGCGTCGTGCTCGAGGCCTTCGCCGCCGGCCTGCCCGTGCTCGCCAGCGACGCCGGCGGTCTGGCGGAACTGGTCCAGCCGGGCGTCTCCGGGCGGCGCGTGCCGCGCGGCGACGCGCGCGCGCTGGCGGCCGCGCTGCTCGAAGCCCTGCGCGAGCCGGAGCGCAGCCGCGAGCTGGCGCGGGCAGCCCACGCCGGCGTGCGGCAGCGGTTCAGCGTGGAGCGCATGGTCGAGGCCGTCGAGGACGTGTACGGAGCGCTGCTGGGCGAGCGCGCCGCGCAAGCGGAGGACGCATGAGACGCCGCGCGGCCTGGCATTGCGGCCTGCTGGG
>VGXI01000135.1 GCA_016873475.1 bacterium
GAAAGTGTAGCCCCTGATGGGGATGTCTTGCTGGGCTGTGGCGTCAGGTGGGATCCGTGGGGGGCGCATGGGCTCCTGCGCAGCGCTGACGCAGGGGAGTCCTGGCAGGAGATCTCGGGCGACATGCCGCTCGCGGCGTACATCGGCGATGTGGCCATCGACCCTCTGAACTCACAGCATCTCTACGTTCGGCAGGGAGGCTACGGGGAGCCCGAGGACCCCGCGCTGGGCGTCTGGGAAACCATGGATGGTGGGCAGCACTGGGAGCAGATCCTCCAGGGCAACATCTTCGATCTCAGCCTGCCCCCCGACGATGCCGATGTGCTCGTAGCGGCGAGCGAAGACCCGGCAGTTCTCCTCACGCGAGACGGCGGGGACAGTTGGACGGACATCACCGGTTCCTTCCCCTGGTGGGAGGTGAGGTACACCGTCATCAGCCGCGCGGATGAGCGGATCTACATCGTTGCATACGCCGCCGATGGCCTTCTTGGTATGTGGGCCACCAACCTCGATCTCACAGGAGTGGATCAGGCGCCGCGCCCGGGGGCAACCCTGGCTGCGTACCCGAATCCCTTCAATCCGACGACGGCGCTCAAGTTCAGCCTGCGCGAGGAAGCCGCGGTGAGCGTGTTCGTCACGGATGTGCAGGGGCGGCGGGTGCGGAGCCTCGTGGTTCGGGAATCCAGGCCTGCCGGGGAGCAATCGCTCGCCTGGGACGGCCGCGACGATGCCGGCCGCGCGCTGCCGAGCGGCCTGTACGTCGCCCAGATCGAGGCCGCCGATGCGCGCGCGAGCTGCAAGCTGCTTCTGCTGAGATGATTCGGAGTGGCCGGTGTCTAGCCGGCTCTTGCCGCTGGCCCGTGTTGCGGGGTGCGTAGGACTCGATCTCAGGATAGCAGCCCGCTAGATGACCAGGCGCCCCCATGCGAGGGCGCCGGTTGGCAACAACAACTCAAGAGAGGTGTGGCGGCTCAGGAGACCGTTTCTGCAGCCGGCTTCGCCGAGCCGGTGGTAATATAGCGGTGCATGGACCGCGCCGCCAGTCGGCCGGCGCCCATCGCGAGGATCACCGTCGCGCCGCCCGTCACGATGTCGCCGCCGGCGAAGACGCCGGGCACGCTGGTCTCCATCGTCGTCTCGTCGACGACGATCGTGCCGCGCTTGCTCAAGCTGAGCTGCGGCTCGGCCTTGGTCATCAGCGGGTTGGGACTGCAACCGAGGGCGACGACCACGCTGTCGCAGGCCAGCTCGAACTCGCTCCCCGCGACGGGCACCGGCTTCGCGCGGCCGCTGGCATCCGGCTCGCCGAGCGCCATCTTCTGCACGCGCACGCCGCGCACCTTGCCCTTGTCGTCAGCGAGGATCTCCACCGGGTTGTGGAGCAGCATGAAGTCGATGCCCTCCTCCTCGGCGTGGTGGATCTCCTCGCCGCGCGCGGGCATCTCGGAGCGGCTGCGGCGGTAGAGCAGGGTCACCTTGTCGGGCTGCAGGCGCTTGGCCGTGCGTGCGGAGTCCATCGCCGTGTTGCCCGCGCCGACGACCACGATGTGCCGGCCGGCCTTGACCGGCGTGTCGTGGCGGGGGAAGTCGTAGGCGCCCATCAGGTTCACGCGGGTGAGGAACTCGTTGGCGCTGTAGACGCCGTTCAGGTTCTCGCCCGGGATGTTCAGGAACCAGGGCAGCCCCGCGCCCACGCCGACGAAGATGGCGTCGAAGCGCGCGCGCAGCTCGCTGAGGGGCTCGGGGGCGCCGGCCACGTAGTTGAGGTGGAGCTGCACGCCCATCTGCTTGAGCCCGTCGATCTCCTTGAGCAGGATCGCCTTCGGCAGGCGGAACTCGGGGATGCCGTAGAAGAGCACGCCGCCCGGCTTGTGCAAGGCCTCGAAGACGTGCACCTCGTGGCCGAGCTGGATGAGGTCGCTGGCCGCGGTCAGGCCCGCCGGTCCGCTGCCGATGATCGCCACCTTCTTGCCCGTGGGCGGCGCGGTCTCGGGCAGGGTCTCCAGATCGGGCTGGCTCATGTGCCAGTCGGCGACGAAGCGCTCCAGGCGCCCGATGCCGCCCGGCTCGCCCTTCTTGCCGAGCACGCAGTACATCTCGCACTGGTCTTCTTGAGGGCAGACGCGCCCGCAGATGGCCGGCAGGAAGTTGGTGGTCTTGATGCGCCGGTAGGCGGCCTCGAAGTCGCCGGCGGCGATGAAGCCGAGCGCGCCGGGGATGTCCACGTCCACCGGGCAGCCGCCCGTGCAGGGCTCTTTCTTGCACTGGAGGCAGCGCAGGGCCTCGTTGACCGCCTCTTCGGGGCTGTAGCCCAGGGGCACCTCGTTGAAGTTGAGGATGCGCTCGCTCGGGGCCTGCTCGCGCATCGGCGTCTTCTGCTTCTGCTTGTTGATGTTGCGCTTGGGCTTGTCGCCGTTCGACTTCTCGATGTCGCTCATCGTGCCCCCCCTAGCCTTGCCTGAGCAGGTTGCAGTCGTGTTCGCGGGCGCGCTCGTAGGCCGCCGTCTCGAGGTCCGTGTAGAAGGCGAGGCGGCTCATCAGCTCGTCGAAGTCCACCTGGTGGCCGTCGAACTCGGGGCCGTCCACGCAAGCGAAGCGGGTGACGCCGCCCACGGTCACCCGGCAGGCGCCGCACATGCCCGTGCCGTCGACCATGATCGGGTTCAGGCTCGCCTGGGTGGGCGTGCCGTACTTGGCGGTCGTCTTGCAGACGAACTTCATCATGATCACCGGGCCGATGGTGACGACCTCGTCCACCTTCTCGGTCTCGAGCAGCTCGGCCAGGGGCTCGGTGACCACGCCCTTCCTGCCGTAGCTGCCGTCGTCGGTGGTGACGATGAGCCGGTCGCTGAGCGCCCCGATCTCCTCCTCGAGGATCAGCAGCTCCTTGGTGCGGGCGCCGATGATGGTGATCACCCGGTTGCCCGCCTCCTTGAAGCCGCGCACCTGCGCCCAGACGACGGCGTTGCCCACGCCGCCGCCCACGCAGACCACGGTGCCGCGCCTTTCGATGTGCGTGGGCTTGCCCAGGGGGCCGACGAAGTCGAGCAGCGCATCGCCCGCCTCGAGGCGGTTGAGGTCGTAGGTCGTCTTGCCCAGTTCCTGGACGACGATCGTGACGCTGCCCCGCTCGGGGTGCGCCTGGGCGATGGTGAGCGGGATGCGCTCCCCGCTGTCCTGCACGCGCAGGATGATGAACTGGCCGGCCTTGGCTTTCTGGGCCACGGCGGGTGCCGCGATCTCGAAGAGCTCCGTATTGGGCGCCAGGGTCCGCTTGGCGAGAATCGTGTAGGGCATGCGCTCCCCCTGCTGGTGTCGCGTGGGCAGCCGCGGACGGGCGCCCACGCGGGCGTGCCGGCCGGGCCGAACCCGGGCAATGTAGGCAGGAGGTTGCCCTCAAAAAAGACCCAAAAGACCGGATTCTGCTGGGAATGCCCGGGGCTTGCCCGCTCAGTCGCGCTCGGGCGCCAGGGCGAGCAGCTCGTCGAGCAGCTCCTCCATGCTGGCACAGGCGGTCATCAGGCGGCGGCTGCGCAGCGAGTAGTAGACCTTCTGGCCATCCCGGCGGGCGGTGACGAGGTTCCGCCCGCGCATGAGGCCCAGGTTCTGGCTGACGGCGGCTTTGCGCAGACCGGTCAGCTCCACCAGCTCCCCGACGCTCTTCTCGCCCGTTTCCAGAATGTGCAAGAGCTGTACGCGCCGTGGGTTGCTCATGATCTTGCAGATCGCCGACTGCAGCTCGACAATCTTGGGGTCCTTCAGCATGCGCTGGGGTTGCATGGCCTGGCCTCGCCGCTGGGGTTGGCTGGAGTTTGTCTCATATCTCTGAAACCGTCAAGCGCCTCTTTCCAGAACTCTGCCGGCGGACGCGCGGACGTCGCGCAGGGCGAGCGCCAGGAAGACCAGCCCGAGTGCAATGAGCAGGCGCGGCGTGACCCGCTCGCCGAGCGCAACGACGCTCAGGGCGGCCGCCACCAGCGGCTGCAGGAAGATGAAGAGCGCCACCCGGCTCGCCTGCGTGCGCTTGACGGCCCACACGTTGAGCAGGTAGCTGGCCACCGTCGCGCCGAGCACGGTGAAGAGCATGGCGCCGACCAGCCCCGCGGTCAGGATCCGCGGATCGAGGGCCAGCACCTCGTCCAGGCCGTAGGCGCCCAGGCCCAGCGTGGCGAAGAAGAAGAGCACCGCCGTTGCCGCGAGCGTGTCTTCCTGGGTCATCACCTTGCGGGAGAGGGCGATGAAGAGCCCGTAGCTCGCGGCGTTCGCCAGGTTCAGGAGGTCGCCGCCGAGGGTGCTCGCGTCGAAACGCAGGCGATCGGCCTCGAGCAGGACGAGCACGCCCGCGAGCCCGAGCAGGAAGCTCGCGAGCTTGCGCCGCGTGAGCCGCTCCTGACCCATCGCCAGCGCGGCGAGCAGAGCGAAGGTCGGGATCTGCGTGTTCATCACGGCGGCGTGGCTCGCCGTGGTGCGCGCGAGCCCTTCGAGGAAGAGCGCCTGATTGAGGATGACCCCGAAGACCGAGCAGAGCGCCAGCCAGGCCAGCCGGCGCGGCGCCGGCAGGCGGCGCCTGAAGACGAGCGCCAGCGCGAGCAGCACGGCGAAGGCGCTCGCCGAGCGCAGGCAGGCCCAAGCGGCCGGGTCCATGGCGCTCACGATCAGCTTGGCGACGACGTAGTGCACGCCGAAGAGGAGCTGCACGGCGAGCAGCGCGAGGGTGACGGTCCAGGGATCGCGGAGCCGGGGCGCGGCAATCATGCCGCCAAGAAAGGGCCTTGCCGCCCGCGCGCAATGGCGCTATGCTCTGCCGCGTTCAGGGTCGGTGGTGACCCGCGGGCTCTCGCCCGAGGGTAGAATAGGGAAGCGCGGTGAGATGCCGCCACGGTCCCGCCACTGTGATCGGGAAGCCGCCACGGCGCCACTGGGAAACCGGGAAGGCGGCGGCTGCGAGGGCGAAAGCCCCCCGTAAGTCAGGAGACCTGCCCCGACCTGCGTTCCGACACTCTCGTGGAAAGGAGTGAGGGGCGTGCGCCTGCACGGTCTCCCCATCCATCATGCCGATCACGCGACGCCGCGCGCGCCGGGGGCCTGGCCTTCGCGCTAGCCTCTGCGCGCCCTTCCTGATCGCGGTCCTCGCCGGCGCCGGGCCCCTGCGCGCCGCAGGCGAGCCGCCGCCGTCGCCCGCGGCCTGGTCGCCGCTGGATACGATCTTCGCGCTACCTCCGGTCAGGGTCGAGGGCGACCCCGTGCGCCGGCGCCTGGTCGCCGAGCGCGAGACGCTGGCCCGCGCCGTCATCCTGCCCGCCGCGCATCCGCGCCGGCTCGCGGCGCCGGCGGCCCTGCTCGCCGAGCTGCCGGGGGTCGAATTGCGCAGCCTCGGCGGGCTGGGCAGCTTCAGCACGGCGAGCTTCCGCGGCTCGGGCGGCGAGGAGGTCGCGGTGCTGCTCGACGGCCTCGACCTGCGCAGCCCCTTCAGCGGCCTCGCCCTGCTGGACGAGCTGCCCCTGGTCGGCGTCGAGCGCCTGGAGGTCTATCGCGGCGGCGTGCCGGCCGAGCTCGGCGCGCTCGGCGCGGCAGGCGCGGTCAACCTCGTCACCGGGAGCGAGCGCGGGCTGCGCGCGACGCTCGGCACGGGCAGCTTCGGCACCCGGCGCGGCGGTCTCGCCCTCGCGCTCGGCGGTCCGGCCGGCGCGGAGTTCTTCCTCGCCGGAGGCGCGCTCGCGAGCGAGGCCGACTACCGCTACCTCGACCGCAACGGCACCGTCTTCAGCAACACGGCCGACGACACGCTCCGTCTGCGCGCCAACGCGGACCTCGCGGCCCGCGATCTGCTCGCGCGGCTCGCCTGGGCGCCGCGCGCCGGGCGCTGGGGCGGCCGCTGGAGGCTCGCCTACCGCTATCTCGCCCGCGAGAACGGCGTGCCCGGCACGGAGAGCCTGCCCACGCAGGCGACGCGCTCGGCGCGCAGCGGCCACGATGGCCGCCTCGCCTGGGAGAGCCCGCTCCTCGCGCGGCGCGTCCTGCTGGGCGCCGAGGCCACGGCGCGCCTGGGCTGGACGCGCTTCGTCAATCCGCTCGGCGAAACCGGGCCCTTCCTCGTCGCCGACGAGACGCGCGATCGCCTCGCCGCGCGCGGGGCGCTGGCGCGGGCGCAGCTCCTCCTCGGGCCGCTGCACCTCCTGCTGCGCGGCGAAGCGCGCGAGGAGCGCTTCCTGCCCGACAACCTGAACCCCGCCAAGCCCGAGAGCTTCGAGCGCGAGCGGAACGCGCGCCGCGGCGACGCCGAGGCGCGGCTCAGCCTCGCCGACGAGCGACTCCTCCTGCTCGCGGGCTACGGCAGGGAGCGACTCGCCGACAACTACTTCGGGCCGCCGCCCCTGCCCTGGCTGCCCGCGCTCCCCAAGCCCGAGCACCTGACCCGCGCGCGCAGCCGCCGGGCCGGCGCGAGCTGGCGCGCGCTGGCGCGCGGGGACGCGACGCTCAGCCTGCGCGCGAACGCCGGCGACCTCCATCGCGCGCCCAGCCTGCTCGAGCTCTTCGGGCAGGACGTCAGCGTGAGCGGCAACCCCGCGCTCCGGCCCGAGCAGGGCGCGCAGGCGGACGCCGGCCTTGCGCTCGCGCTGCGCCGCGGGGCTCTCGCGCTAGACGGCGAGTGCAGCTGGTTCCGCCGCGATCTCGCGGACGAGATCCTCATGCTGCGCAACAGCCAGTACTCCGTGCGCGCGGAGAACATCGGCGCCAGTCGAACGACGGGGCGCGAGACCTCGCTCGCCCTCGCCTGGCGCGCCCTGCGCGCGAGCCTCGCCGAGACGCGCCTCGCCGCGCGCGACCGCAGCGGCCTCGCCGCCTACGACGGCAAGCAGTTGCCCTACCGCAGCCCGCGGCGCCTGCACGCGCGCCTCGGCTGGGAGGGCGAACGCCTGGGTCTCTTCGCCGAGCGCGAGCGGCGCGCGGCGACCTTCTCGGATCGCTACAACGACTCCGACCGCCGCCTGCCCGCCGCGACGCTCTGGTCGGCGGGGATGAATCTGCGTCTCATTGGCAGCCTGACCCTTTCAATCGAGGGTCGCAATCTCGGCGACACGCGCGTCGAGGATCACCTGGGCTATCCCCTGCCCGGCCGCCACTGGCTGGCCGGTCTCACCTGGGCTCACGCCGCCACCACACGCTAGGAGCATCGATGCGCAACTCACTTCGCCTGCTCGCCGGTCTGCTCGCCTTCGCGGCGCCGGCCGCCGCCCAGCCCTTCGTGGGCGTCGTCTGCACGGACTACGTGACCGGCAAGTTCAGCGTCTGCGAGGCGGACGTGCCCTGGACGGCCACGCCCGACGTGGCGACGATCCACAGCGACGCCGTGGGCCGAGCGCACGGCGGGCGCGTCTACATCGTCAATCGCCTGGGCGCGGACAACCTGCAGGTGCTCGATCCCGCTCAGGACTTCGCCACCCTGCACGAGTTCTCCACCGGCACGGCGACGAACCCGCAGGGCGTGGCCTTCAGTCCGGATGGCAGCAAGGCCTACCTGCCGCGCCAGAATGCGGACGACGTGCTGGTGATGGACCCCGAGACCGGCGAGTGGCTGGACACGATCGATCTTTCCGCCTGGGCCGACGCGGACGGCTCCTGCGAGGTGGGCGACTGCATCGCCGTCGGCGATCGGCTGTTCGTGGCCATCCTGCGCCTGAACCGCAATCTCTACTGGACGCCGGTGGGGGACAGCTACCTCGCGGTGATCGACATGACGACGGACACGCTGGTGGACTGCGCGCCCGGCACGCCCGGCGTGCAGGCGATCGCGCTGGCGGGCAAGAACCCGAGCTGGGAGCTGTCGCGCGCGGGCGAGCTGATCCTGTGTAGCTGCGTTGGCTTCTACGGCCTGGCCGACGGCGGCGTCGAGCTGGTGGATCCAGCGGCGCTCGCGAGTCTCGGTTACTGCGTCACGGAGAGTGCGCTGGGCGGCGACGTCGGCGACGCAGTCTGGGTGAGCGAGACGCGGGCCTACGCGATCGTCACCGACACGAACGGGGTGACGCGCGTGAAGGCCTTCAACCCGAGCACGGGCGGCGGCGTCTGGGTGGTGGCGCCGGGCACGGGCTACGTCTACACGGACATGGAGCTGGACGCGGCGGGCGAGCTCTTCCTCGCCGATCGCACGCCGGGCGCGGAGGGCCTGCGCGTCTACCTGGCCGAGACGGGCGAGGCGCTGGGGCATCGGATCCCGGTGGGGCTCGCGCCCTTCGACGTCGTCATGCCCGCCGCGGGCACAGCTGCCGAGACGCCGCCGGCGCTCCTCGCGCGCCTGGACGTCTGGCCGAATCCCTTCAACCCGGCGGTGACGCTGTCTGTCGAGTTGCCCGCGGCCGGCCCGCTGGCGCTGCGGATCTTCGACGCGCTGGGCAAGCCGGTGGCCACGCTCGCGGAGGGCGTCCAGCCGGCGGGACGGCGGGAGTTCGTCTGGCGGCCGGAGGGCCTGGCGAGCGGCGTGTACCTCGCCCGCGCCGAGACGGCGGCGGGCGCGGCGAGCGCGCGGCTGGTGATGCTCAAGTGATCGGCGCAGCCGGGTGATGCGCGCGAGCGCTTGATACGGCCGGGCGGCAGCTCTGCTATACTGCGGCCATGATCTCCGCCGTGCTCGGCGCCCTATCGGGCTTCATCGCCGTCGCCCTCGGCGCCTTCGCCGCCCACGGGCTGAAGGCGCGCCTCGCACCGGACCTGCTCGCCATCTTCGAGACGGGCGTGCGTTACCAGTTCTACCATGTCGTCGCACTGCTCGCGGTGGCCTGGGTGCTCGAGCGGGGCAGCGGTGCGCGGCGCGCGCGGCGGGCTGGTGCTTCGTGGCGGGGACGCTGGTCTTCTCGGGCAGTCTCTACGCACTCGCGCTCTCGGGCCTGCGCTGGCTGGGCGCGATCACGCCGCTGGGCGGCCTCGCCTTTCTCGCCGGCTGGCTGCTGCTCGCCTTTTGCTTCTGGCGGCATCACTAGCCTTGAGCCCGGGATCGCAGCTTGGGTACTCACTCAATTCCATTCGGGTCAGAGGTCAGTTCCCCGGCGGATCTGCTCTAGCAGCCCGTGGCAGAACGCTCTCGCCACAAAATCGGGCTCGAGAGGACAACGACTTGCGGGCGCACTGCTGGGGCTGAGATGACTTACACCACGGGCTGCTAGGGCCATCTG
>VGXI01000136.1 GCA_016873475.1 bacterium
GACCGGCTGCCGAGCATGTTGGCGATCATCGGTGTCCTCGTCGTCATCTTCGCCGTGGTGGGAGGCTACGCCTACACCAAAGGCCCCTTCTCCGTGCTCTTCCAGCCGGCGGAGCTGATCATCATCATCGGCGCCGCGATCGGCATCGTCCTGCTGGGCTCGCCGCCGAAGGTGCTCAAGCATCTGCTGCGCGCCCTGCCCGTGGTCTTCAAGGGCTCGCCCTACACCAAGGCCACCTACCTCGAGCTGCTGAAGATGCAGTTCGAGGTCTTCTCGAAGATCCGCAAGGGCGGCCTGCTCGCGATGGAAGAGGACGTCGGCGATCCGCACAACAGCCCGATCTTCAAGAACTATCCCAAGTTCCTCGCCAACGAGCACGCGGTGCGCTTCTTCTGCGACTCGATGAAGCTGCTCATCGACGGCACGGACGTCGGCGAGGTCGAGCACATCATGCAGTCCGACCTGGCCACACAGCAGGAGGAGGGCCAGCTGCCGGCCGGCGTCCTGCAGGCCGTCGGCGACGCCATGCCGGGCCTGGGCATCGTCGCCGCCGTGCTCGGCATCATCGTCACCATGCAGCACCTGGACGGTCCGCCCGAGCAGCTGGGCAAGCACGTGGCGGCGGCCCTCGTCGGCACCTTCCTGGGCATCCTCGTGTCCTACGGCTTCTTCCAACCGCTGGGGACCGCCGTGGGCGCGCTGGCCCGCGACGAGCACAAGTACCTTCAGTGCATGATGATCGGCCTGAGCTGCTCCACGGGCGGCACTTCACCGGGCACCAGCGTCGAGCAGGCGCGCCGCGTGATCTACGCCGCGGATCGGCCCAGCGCCGAGGAGCTGGAGGCGGCCATCACCGAGCTGAAGACGGCCAAGACCTAGGCCCGAGGAGCGGCGAGCGTGTCCGGCAAACAGGAGAAGGGCAGCCGGCGACGGGGCGGCCACGTGGGCGGGCACCACGGCGGCGGCCATCACGGCGGCGCCTGGAAGGTGGCCTACGCCGACTTCACGACGGCGATGATGGCGTTCTTCATGCTCATGTGGATCCTCGCCGCCAGCTCGCCCAAGCAGAAGCACGCCATCGCCCAGTACTTCCGCAACGAGGGTCCCTTCCAGGACGGCGGCTCCACGATGACCGGCGATTTCGAAGGGGGGCCCGCCTTCCTCGACATGCCGCCGGCCGCGCGCATCCTCGAGGAGACGAAGGCGCTCGAGCAGCTCGCGCAGCAGCTCGATGCATCCCTGACGGGCAAGGGCCCCAAGGGGGAGGGCGAGGGCGACGGTGCCGGGGGCCTCAAGGATCAGGTCAAGATCAGCGTCGGCGACGACGGCCTCGTCATCGAGATCGCCGACGATCCCCAGGACGAGCTCTTCGCCGTCGGGGGCGCCATGATGAACCCCGACTTCGAGAGGATCCTCGACGCCGTGGCCGCGCACCTGAAGACCCTGCCCAACGCCGTGCGCCTGGAGGGCTACACGGACGCGCGCCAGTATCCCAGCGGCGCGGGCTACACGAACTGGGAGCTGTCCACGGATCGCGCGAACGCGGCTCGCCGCCGCCTGGAGACGCACGGGCTTGCCCGCGCGCGTTTCGAGAGCGTGGTCGGTTACGGGGACGGTCGCCTGGCCGTGCCCGCCGAGCCGCTGGCGCCGGGCAACCGACGCATCACGATCACTGTTCTGCGCAAGACGCCCGTCCCGCCGCCCACCGCCGGTCCCATCGAGGCGCCCGTGCAGGGTTTCCGGCCTCTGGGCGAGCCCTACATTCCCGCGGAGCAGACGCAGCCGCCCGAGTCCAGCGCCCCTGGGCGAGCGGCCTCCCAACCGGGCAAGCCGACCGAGCACGGCACGGCGCCGGCAGAGGCGGGGGGCGCCGGGCACGCCGGGCACTGAGCCGGGCGCGCGCGGGGCGCTGCCTAGCCCTCGACCAGCTCGATGCGCTCGGCGCTGATCAGCGGCTGGGCCGTGAGCCGGCGCCGGGCGTCGAGCACGGCGGCGATCGTCCCCTCGACGGCGCCCTCTCCCTTCAGCTCGTACTCGTGCACCGGCGCGTAGGCCTCGACGCCCCTGGCCGCCGGATCGACCTTCTCGTGCTCCGTGTAGCCCAAGAGGCGGGCGCCGGCGGGCAGCGCGGCCAGCAGGGCCTTGATCTCCGCGGCCTGCGGCCGCGTGAAGGCGTGGACGGCGAAGCGGAAGCGGCCCCCGCGCACGGCTCTCTCGGCGGCCAGGCGCAGGCCCGCCTCGCGCTCCAGGCGCGGGAGCTGCTCCCGCAGGCGCTCGGTGAGCGCGCGGCTGACGACGAAGTGGGTGAGCCGGCCCTTGCCCGTCACCAGCTCGCGCAGGGTCTCGCCCAGGGAGCCGTGCTCCAGCTCCTCCTCGTGGCCGATCAGGGCGCTGCCGGCCTCGCCGCAGCCGATCTGCAGCCCGACGATCAGGCCGCGGCAGACCTCCGCGTCGCCAGCGAGCACCAGCTCGCAGTAGTCCGGTGTCGGGGTGGGCTCTTCGGGACCGCCCGTGCGCGTGCTCACGGCGCGACCTCCTAGCGGAAGAAGATGAAGGTGACGAGGACGAAGACCGGGATCAGGAAGGGGATCGAGTAGCGCAGCATGTAGCCGAAGAAGCTCGGCATCGGCACGCCCGCCTCCTCGGCGATCGACTTGATCATGAAGTTGGGCGCGTTGCCGATGTAGCTGTTCGCGCCCATGAACACGGCGCCGGCCGAGATCGCCATCAGGTCGGCGATGAAGGCCTCGTTGCGCGCCGCCTCGCCGGCGTAGCCGAGCAGGCCCGGCACCGCGCTCTCGCTCTGGCCGAGGCTGCCCAGGGCCGTGTTGTAGAAGGTCAGGTAGGTGGGCGCATTGTCGAGGAAGCTCGACAGGCTGCCCGTCGCCCAGAAGTAGTGGGCCGGCTCGCGCACCGCGCGGATCAGCCCCGCCAGCGCGCCGTGCTCGCCGGCCTGCAGGATAGCGAGGGCAGGAATAATCGTCACGAAGATGCCCGCGAAGAGGTAGGCGACCTCCTGGATCGGCGCCCAGGTGAAGCCATTCTGCGCGCGGATCGCCTTGCGCGTGGTGGCGAGCGAGAGCACGCCCATCAGGATGAGGATGCCGTCGCGCACCCAGTTCTGCAGGTCGACGCCGACGTGGCCGTAGATCGGCAGGTGGGGCAGCTTGGCGTAGCCGGAGTAGATGACGCCGCCCATGACCCCGAGCAGGAAGAGCAGGTTGTGGGCGCCCTCGATGCGCAGGCCGGCCTCGCCGGGTGCGGCGGCCGGGCGCTCCGTCTCGCGGGCGTAGTGCCAGCGATCGAAGACGTAGAAGATCGCTAGCAGGACGAGCGTCACGAAGCCGGTGACCGCGAGCAGCGCCTTCGTCACCCAGAAGAAGGGCACGCCGTGCAGGAAGCCGAGGAAGAGCGGCGGGTCGCCGAGCGGCGTCAGCGAGCCGCCGATGTTCCCGATCAGGAAGATGAAGAAGGCCACCACGTGCACCTGGCGCCGCCGCCAGGCGTTCGCGCGCAGGACGGGCCGGATCATCACCATCGAGGCGCCGGTGGTGCCGATCCAGGAGGCGAGCACGGTGCCGATCAGGAGCAGCAGCGTGTTCACGGCCGGGGTGCCGCGCAGGGCGCCACCCACGAAGATGCCGCCCGCGATCGTGAACAGCGCCCAGAGCAGGATGATGAAGGGGATGTAGTCGATCAGCGCGATGTGCAGCAGCGACTGCAGGGCCTGCCCGCGATAGGCGATCAGGAAGGGCACGGCCAGGATGAGCGCCCAGGCGGCCGAGACCTTCGGGAAGTGGTGGTGCCAGAAGTGCGGCGCGAGCAGGGGGAAGAGCGCGATCGAGAGCAGGATGCCCACGAAGGGCAGCACGCTCCAGAGCGGCAGCGTTTCGCCGAGCGCGGGCGGCTGGTGGCCGGCGGCCGCCGCGGGGGCAGCGGCCTCCGGGTGACCGGCGCTGGCGAAGGCGGGCGCCGCGAGGGCAACGCCGAGGAGGAGCAGGCAGGCCAAGCGGACCAGGGGCGAGCGGGAAACGAGCTGCCGAGCTGGCATCGCGGCCTCCGGAAGAGGCGCCGCGCGCGGGGGCCCCGCGACGGCGAACGCGGCAAGGTAGACCATCGCGCCGGGCCGGGTCAACCGGCGACGCGGCGGGTCCGGCGACTCGCCGCTTCGCAACTCGACATCCCAGCGGGCTTTTGCTATAGAATCTCGGGCTCGGTTCCGGCCCCGGGGCCGGATCCCGCGCCTTTGTGCCCGGCAACCAACTCGTCAAGAAGCACGAATCGTCTTTCGCTGGAGGGTCGTGATGACCGACGTCCTGCTGTCCTGCCCGCGCAGGCTCGGCTCCCGGGGCGCCCGGCGCCTCGCCGCGCTCGCTGTCCTGCTCCCCCTGCTGATCGGCGGTCTGGGGCTCGCCCTGCCTGCCCCCGTCCAGGCCTCGACGGCCGCTGGCTCCGGCGAGGCGAGCCGCCCCGTCCACCACGGCGGCGAGGCCGCGCTCGTGCTGCCCGAGCTGGGACAGGCGGACTTCCTCGGCCTGTCGGGCCAGACCCTCCTCACCTTCGGCCTGCTCGCCTCCCTGCTCGGGCTGGTCTTCGGGCTGGTGATCTACCAGCAGATCAAGCACATGCCCGTGCACCGCTCGATGCGCGAGATCGGCGAGCTCATCTACGAGACCTGCAAGACCTACCTGCTCACGCAGGGGCGCTTCCTGCTCATCCTCTGGGCCTTCATCGGCGCGATCATCCTGCTCTACTACGGCCTCCTGCAGCACTTCTCGATCGTGAAGTTGCTCGTGATTCTGATCTTCAGCCTGATCGGCATCGGCGGCAGCTACGCCGTCGCCTGGTTCGGCATCCGGATCAACACCCTCGCCAACGCGCGCACGGCCTTCGCGAGCCTCAGGGGCAAGCCCTTCCCGCTGCATGCGATTCCGCTCAGGGCCGGCATGAGCATCGGCATGGCGCTGATCAGCGTCGAGCTCCTGATCATGCTCTTCATCCTGCTCTGGGTGCCGCGCGACTACGCCGGACCCTGCTTCATCGGCTTCGCGATCGGCGAGTCCCTCGGCGCCGCGGCGCTGCGCATCGCCGGCGGCATCTTCACGAAGATCGCCGACATCGGCTCGGACCTGATGAAGATCGTCTTCAACATCAAGGAAGACGACGCCCGCAACCCCGGCGTCATCGCCGACTGCACGGGCGACAACGCCGGCGACTCGGTGGGCCCCACGGCCGACGGCTTCGAGACCTATGGCGTCACGGGCGTCGCGCTGATCTCCTTCATCCTGCTCGCCGTGCACGACCCGCTGGTCCAGGTGCAGCTCCTGGTCTGGATCTTCGCGATGCGCGTGATGATGGTGATCGCCTCGGGCGGCTCCTACCTGATCAACAACGCGATCGTCCACGCCAAACACGGGCGCGCCGACAAGATGAACTTCGAGCACCCGCTGACCCAGCTCGTCTGGCTGACTTCGATCGTCTCGATCGTGCTCACCTACCTGGTCTCGAAGCTGCTCATCGGGAACATCGGCGACGGCAGCCTCTGGTGGAAGCTATCGACGGTGATCACCTGCGGCACCCTGGCCGGGGCGGTGATCCCCGAGTTCGTCAAGGTGTTCACCTCCACCGGCTCGCGGCACGTGAAGGAAGTGGTGACTTCGGCCCGCGAGGGCGGGGCGTCGCTGGGCATCCTGTCCGGCTTCGTGGCCGGCAACTTCAGCGCCTTCTGGCTGGGCAGCGCGATTCTCGGCCTAATGGCCATCGCTTTCGCCGCCTCGACCGCCGGGCTGGGCGCTCTCATGCTGGCGCCGGCCGTCTTCGCCTTCGGCCTGGTCGCCTTCGGCTTCCTCGGCATGGGCCCGGTGACGATCGCGGTGGATTCCTACGGCCCGGTCACGGACAACGCGCAGTCGGTCTACGAGCTGTCGACGATCGAGCAGATCCCGGGCGTCGCCAAGGAGATCGAGCAGGAGTTCGGCTTCAAGCCCAACTTCGAAAACGCCAAGGCGATGCTCGAGGAGAACGACGGCGCCGGCAACACCTTCAAGGCGACCGCGAAGCCGGTCTTGATCGGCACCGCCGTCGTCGGCGCGACGACGATGATCTTCTCGATCATCATGGTCCTGACCAACGGCCTCGCCGAGAACCTGGACAAGCTCTCGCTGCTCAACGCGCCCTTCCTGCTCGGCCTCGTCGCCGGCGGCGCCGTGATCTACTGGTTCACGGGCGCCTCGACGCAGGCCGTCTCGACCGGCGCCTACCGCGCCGTCGAGTACATCAAGGCGCACATCCGGCTCGAGGGCGCGACGAAGGCCTCGGTGGCGGACAGCAAGAAGGTCGTCGAGATCTGCACGCAGTACGCCCAGAAGGGCATGTTCAACATCTTCCTTGCCGTCTTCTTCATGACGCTGGCCTTCGGCTTCTTCGACCCCTTCTACTTCATCGGCTACCTGATCTCGATCGCGCTCTTCGGTTTGTACCAGGCCATCTTTATGGCGAATGCCGGCGGCGCCTGGGACAACGCGAAGAAGATCGTCGAGACGGACCTGAAGGAGAAGGGCACGGCGCTGCACGCGGCGACCGTGATCGGCGACACGGTGGGCGATCCCTTCAAGGACACCTCCTCGGTCGCCATGAACCCGGTGATCAAGTTCACGACGCTCTTCGGCCTGCTCGCCGTCGAGCTGGCCGTCTCGATGGCCGTCGAGAACAGCACCTTGACGCACGTGCTGGGCGCGGTCTTCTTCCTCGTCGCCCTCGTCTTCGTCTGGCGCTCGTTCTACTCGATGCGCATCCAGACGGGGCGGCAGGCCTAGCGTTCACGCTGGGTGCGGGGGCGGCCCGGCGCCGCCCCCGCACCCGGCGCCAAGGCGGCCGCCATGACCTCTCTCGAAAAGGGCCTCTTCCTCTCCAAGCTGGCGATCGCCGTCAACGTGCTGCTCGCGGCGACCAAGATCGTCACCGGCATCGTCGGCAACACCTACGCGCTCGTCGCCGACGGCATCGAGTCGATCACGGACGTCTTCAGCTCGATCATCGTCTGGGGCGGGCTGCGCCTGGCGGCCAAGCCGGCCGATCGCGAGCACCCCTTCGGCCACGGCAAGGCCGAGTCCATCGCCGGCATGCTGGTGGCCGCCGGGCTCCTGTTCGCCGCGGGCCTGATCGCCGTCCAGAGCATCGGCGAGATCCGGCACCCGCAGCAGGCGCCGGCCTGGTACACGCTGCTCGTGCTGGCGGGGGTGATCGTCGTCAAGGAGACGCTCTCGCGGCGCGTGCTGCGGGCGGGCGATGCGCTCCAGAGCACGGCGCTGAAGGGCGACGCCTGGCACCACCGCTCGGATGCGCTCACCTCGGCCGCCGCCTTCCTGGGGATCGGCATCGCGCTGATCGGGGGCAAGCGCTTCAATGCCGCCGACGACTGGGCGGCCCTGGCCGCCTGCGGCATCATCGTCTTCAACGGCTACCGGATCTTCCGCGCGGCCCTCGACGAGCTGATGGACGCCTCGGTGGCGCCGGCCATCGTCGAGTCGATCCGCGGGCTGGCCGGCGGCGTCGAGGGCGTGCAGGCGATCGAGAAGTGCCGCGTGCGCAAGAGCGGGCCGGGCCTGGCCCTGGACATCCACGTGCACGTCGCCGCCGAGATGAGCGTGCGCGAGAGTCACCGCATCGCCCACCGCGTGCAGGACGCCCTGCTCGCCTCGCCGCACCGCATCGGCGACGTCACCGTGCACATCGAGCCGGACGAGGACTGAGCGCGTGACCCCGTCCCACGGCTTGTGTTAGACTGATCATGGGATCAGAGGCGGGCGACGGCACTGGATTGCGTACGCCGTCCAGGGGGCGGCATCTCGTGGCAGGGAGGGCGCGGATGAGAACGGGGAAGCGCAGGGCCTCCCACTCCTCGTCGACCGCTGCACGCGGGATCCCATTCTCCGCTCTCGTTCAGCGCGTCGATCGCCCGCTCTTGACCCTGGCCTGGGCAGTCCTTCTCCTCACGCTTCCGCTTACTGCCCCGGACCTAGGCGCCAGCACCCTCGGCGTTCCGATGCCATTCCCGACCATTCAGAGCGCGGTTGACGCAGCGGGACCTGCTCTACGATGTGAGTGAATCATGAAGGACACTACCGGAAGGAGCGCCCGCATGAGCAAATGGCAGAAGGTGATGACCCACTTGGCTGCGGCGCTTTTCGCGTTCCCCGGCCTGGGAAGCGCCGTGGTGTATCAGCACTTCGCATACTACGATGAAAGCGAGCTTCCCGGGGGAGCCATGCCGATGTCGTCGTCAAGCGTCTATGGCGTTTTCTTCTATCCGACTCTGGACGTATCGCCGATCTTTACGATCGAGCGTATGCGCTTCTGGCATCTCGAATCCAATGATGAGTCGGATCCCTACCGTGTGCTCCTCGTTGTCCGCAACACTGCGGCCGAGCATATCTTCGAGATCGAGACCAGTGGAGTCTATATGACTAACTGCACTGGTTGCTGGGAGGAAGTGCTCATCGAGCGGTCATTCTGGGACAGCTCATCGGAGAGTTGGTCATTCGGCGTCTTGATGCAGCCTCAAGACGGCAATGCTGTCGGATCCGAACCCATTATCCGGATGGACCAGTCCCCACCTGCCCCGCTCCACAATCTGTACGCAGGCTACAACGAGTGGAGTGGGTTCTATAATATAAGCTACACGGAGGACTGGAACAGGGGGAACTACTTCATGGAGATCATCGTGCGCTACGACGAGCCGACGGCCGTGCTCTCGACCAACCTCTCGACCGTGAAGGCGCTGTACTAGGCCCCGCCCGCCTACCGAATCAGCACGAGCTTGCGCTCCTCCGCCGGCTGGCCGCTCTGCAAGAGCCGCGCGAAGTACTGCCCGCTGGGCAGCGCGCGCCCGGCGGCATCGCGGCCGTCCCAGTCCAGGCTGTGTTCGCCGGCCGGCAGCTCGCCCGTGGCCAGGCGGACGAGGAGCCGCCCGCGGGCGTCGTAGATCGCCAGCTCGATACGAGCCGGCTCGGCAAGGGCGAAGCGCAGGGTCGTCTTCGGGTTGAAGGGGTTGGGGAAGCTCGTGAGCTGGGCGGCGAGGGCCGGCGTCGGGCCGGCCAGGCGGCCGCGGGCCGGGCCGAGGTAGCGCGTGATACCGCCGCTCTCATCCAGCATGGCC
>VGXI01000137.1 GCA_016873475.1 bacterium
GCCGACACGGTGGCGCGCAAGGTGGAGATCCTCGGCCGCGCCTACGACCTGCTCACCGAGCGCGCGGGCTTCGCGCCCGAGGACATCATCCTCGACGCGGCCGTGCTCGCGGTCGCCACGGGGCTCGCCGAGCACGAGCGCTACGCGCTGGCCTTTCTCGAAGCATTGCCCCGGCTCAAGCAGCGCTGCCCGGGCGCGCGGCTCTCGGGCGGGCTCAGCAACCTCTCCTTCGCGTTTCGCGGCAACGAGCCCGTGCGCGAGGCGATGCACGCGCTCTTCCTCAGCGAAGCGATCGCGGCGGGTCTGGACATGGCGATCGTCAATGCGGGCCAGCTCGCGCTGCCCGAGGAGATCGAGCCGGGGCTGCGCGAGCGCGTCGAGGACGTGCTCTTCTGCCGCCGACCGGACGCCACCGAGCGCCTGATCCAGTTCGCCGAGGGCGTCGAGGCGCGAGCCGCGCGCGAGGAGGCCGCGGCCGCCTGGCGCACGGGCACGGCGGGCGAGCGCCTGGCCTATGCGCTGCGGCACGGGATCCTCGAATACCTGGAAGCCGACCTGGCCGAAGCCCTCGCCGAAGCGCCCAGCGCGCTGGCCGTGATCGAGGGCCCCTTGATGGACGGCATGAACGCCGTGGGCGAGCTCTTCGGCGCAGGCAAGATGTTCCTGCCGCAGGTGGTCAAGAGCGCCCGCGTGATGAAGCAGGCCGTGGCCTGGCTCGCGCCGCAGCTCGCGGGCGCCGGCCGCGGCGCCTCGCGCGGCAAGGTCGTGATGGCCACGGTGAAGGGCGACGTGCACGACATCGGCAAGAACATCGTCGGCGTGGTGCTGGGCTGCAACGGCTACGAAGTCATCGACCTCGGCGTCATGGTGCCGGCGACGACGATCCTCGATCGCGCGGCAGCCGAGGGCGCGGACATCGTGGGCCTGAGCGGGCTCATCACGCCGAGCCTCGAGGAGATGGTCACCGTGGCCGCCGAGATGGAGCGCCGCGGGATGCAGCAGCCGCTGCTCATCGGCGGCGCGACGACCAGCGCCTTGCACACGGCGATCAAGATCGCGCCGGCCTACGGCGGCGGCGTGATCCACGTGAAGGACGCGAGCCGCGCCGTCGGCGTGCTGGGGCGGCTGCTCGATCCCGCCGGCGCGCCCGAGTACCTTGGCGAAATCGCGAGCGAGCAGGAGCGCCTGCGCGCGGGGCGGCGCGAGGAGGGCAAGCGGCTGATCTCGCTGGCCGCGGCGCGCGCGGATCATCTGGCGCTCGATTGGGGCGCCTACACGCCGCCGGTGCCCGCCTTCCTCGGCCCCCGCGAGGTGGCGCCCGCGCTCGCCGAACTCGTTCCCTTCATCGACTGGACGCCCTTCTTCCACGCCTGGGACTTGCACGGGCGCTTCCCGGGGATTCTCGATCACCCCACGCACGGCCACGCCGCGCGCGAGCTCTATGCCGACGGGCGCGCGCTGCTCGAGGTGATCGTCGAGGAGGGGCGCCTCGGGGCGCGGGGCGTCTATGGCTTCTGGCCGGCGCACAGCGAGGGCGACGACCTCGTGCTCGGCGATCCCGCCGCACCCGCGCGCCCGCGGCTGCGTCTGCCGATGCTGCGCCAGCAAGGCGAGAAGGCGCCGGAGAAGCCGCACTTCTCGCTGGCCGACTTCGTGGCGCCCGCGGGCGACACCCTCGGCGCCTTCGCCGTGACCGCGGGCCTCGGCGCCGAGGAGCTTGCGCGTCGCTACGAGCGCGCCCACGACGACTACCGCGCGCTGCTGGCCAAGGCCCTCGCGGATCGCCTGGCCGAGGCCTTCGCCGAGTGGATGCACGCCCAGGCGCGGCGCGACTGGGGGATCGGCGAAACGCCGCCCTTCGCGCTCGAGCGCTTGATCCGCGAGGAGTACCGCGGCATCCGGCCGGCCTTCGGCTACCCGGCTTGCCCCGATCACGCGCTGAAGTTCGCACTCCTCGCGCTGCTCGGCGCCGGGCGCATCGGCATGGCGCTCACCGAGAGCGCGGCGATGACGCCGGCCGCCAGCGTCAGCGGGCTCTACTTCGCGCATCCGGCCGCGCGCTACTTCGATGTGGGACGCATCGCGCCCGACCAGGTGGCCGACTACGCCGCGCGGCGCGGCGTGCCCGTGGCCGAGGTCGAGCGCTGGCTCGCGCATCGGCTGGCGAGCGCGCCGGGCACACGGGGCGGCGGGGCCGGCTGATCGCCTGGTGGCATTGGGCCGCCCCGCCGCGGCCCGGGCACTTTGTACACGTGTACAAACTCCTTGCGGCGCCGTCGCCGGCCCTGGTAGAATTGGGCATTCCCAATTCCGAGAGGTCCGGCGGCGATTCCTTGCTAAGAACCTAATCCAGGCCCAGGGACGCGGCGGCCGGCCAGGCTGGACGGGCCGCTGCACGGTGTGGCTGTCGGGGGGTTCGATGCGCGCCGCCTCCATCGCAGTCTCGGCACTCCTCATCACCACCGCTTCGCCCGCTTCGGCCGCCGTGCACCGCGTGCCGAGCCAGTACGCCACCATCCAGGCCGGCATCGATGCGGCCGTCGAGGGCGACACCGTGCTCGTCGCGCCGGGGACCTACACGGGCGCCGGTAATCGCGACCTCGCTTTCAATGGGACCAACCTGCTGCTGACCTCCGAAGCAGGCGCAGAGCAGACGATCGTCGACTGTGAGCTTGAATCGCGCGCCATTACCTTCGATCACGGGGAGAGCGGCGCGAGCGCCGTGATCGGACTGACGCTTCGCCGGGGATGGGCGGAGACTGGCGCTGCAATCTACTGCAATGGCGCATCCCCGGTGCTGCGACAGCTCATCATCTCGGACTGCCAGGCGGGTGGTTGGTATGGCGGCGACGGTGGAGGGATCAGCCTCCGGGCCGGAAGCGATGCTGTGATCGAAGATGTGATCCTGAGGGATAACCAGGTGGGGCACTCGCATGCCTCCAGCAGCGGCGGCGGCGGGCTAGCCGCAATCTCATCGTCCCCCGTGATTCGGCGGGTGTCGTTCATGAGAAACATCGTTTCGGCTGGGGACTACGATGGGTGGGGATCTGCCGTGGGTGGAGGCGCATTCTTCTTCAACTCCACTCCGACGATCGAGGATGCCGTGTTCTTTGCGAATCGAGTCAGTGCTGCGGGAAGCGTAGACAACCGCGGTGGCGGGATCTACGCGAAGGGAGACCTCGTGCTGAGCGGCGTCACCCTCGTCGGGAATGCGATGACCTTTGGCGGGGGTACCGCGGTGTATTGCGCAGAGGGGACCTTGACTCTGGATCGCTGCATCATCGCCTTCAATGCACGGGAGTCCCACTACCCAAGCCCCGCAATCTACGGGACTGCAACGGCGAGTTGCTGCCTCGCCTTTGGCAACGAGCTTGGCGACTGGGTCGGCGGGCTGGCTGGACAGGGAGGACTCAATGGCAATTTCTCGGCGGACCCCCAGTTCTGCGATCTGGCGCAAGGCGACTTGTGCGTGACCGATCTGTCGCCTTGCCTGCCGGAGCACAACGCTTGCGGAGTGGTCGTCGGCGCGCTCGGCATGGGATGCCTGGGGCATGCTCCCTCAGCCTTTGCGGCAAGCACTAACCGCAGCGATGGCATCAAGCTAACTTGGGATTGGGATTGGAGCGAGCCCATCGGCTTTCAGATCGAACGGGATGGGGTGCTGGTCTTCGAGGTGACTGATCCCGCCCAGCGAAGCTGGTTGGATGTCGAAGTGAGCCTCGGGTCCCACGCCTACTCGCTCCGCGCCATCCAGGCGGGCGATCTGGGGCCGGCTGCATCGGCCACGGGGAAGCGCCTGCCGACCCCGATCGACGTGGTCAGTCCGAATGGCGGCGAGGTGCTGCGCGTGGGCGTCGTGGCCACCCTGTGTTGGAATCCCAACTCCGGGTCGGCCGAAGAGCTGGTCGACATCGAGCTGTCCCGCAGCGGCCCGGACGGCCCCTGGGAGACCCTCTTCGCGGGGACGGCGCACGATGGCGAAGAGCCCTGGCTCGTCACCGGAAGCTATGAACTCGATTGCTGGTTGCGTGTGCGTTCGCAAGACTCTCAGGATACCAGCGATGCGGCGTTCAAGATCGGCACACGCAAAATCAGGGTGCCCTCCGATGTGCCGACGGTGGCGGATGCCCTCGCCCAGACTGCCAGTCAAGACACCGTCGCGCTCGCACCGGGACTCTATCTGGAACATGGACTGGAGATGGTTTCGGAGGCTGTGCTGCTCGGCAATCCGGAGGAGCCAGGTACTGTCGTCATCGACGGCCAGGGCATGGGCCGGATCCTGGATTGCAGCGGGGTGGACTCCCTGACCCTGGTGGAGGGCATCACCTTCCAGAACGGCTACACGCAGTGGCAGGGCGCGGCGATCAACTGCACCTCGGCGAGTCTTACGATTCAGCACTGCAACTTCGCGGGCAATCACGCCAGCTCCTACGGCGGGGCCATTGCGAAGACCTACAACCACGGCCGCCTGCGACTCCTCTCCTGCACCTTCGAGGGGAATCGATCTGACGATCGCGGCGGCGCCGTGGCCCTGCACGACCGCCGCTCCGAGATCACGGACTGCTTGTTCATCGGCAACGAGGCGCCGGAAGGCGGCGCCATTTCTTGTGAGATTCGCGTGCCGGCGATCACTTTCTGTCACTTCACCGAGAACCGGGCGGAGTTGCGCGGTGGTGCGATCGCGTTCTACCTCACCGTGATCACGCCTGAAGCGAAAACGCGATCCTGCGTCTTCGTCGACAACCACAGTGACGGCGATGGCGGGGCGCTCTCGATGATCGAATCGGCGCTAAACCTCACCAACTTGACCCTAGTCGGCAACACGGCGGACGACGAGGGCAATGCCATCTACTACTCTGCGACGCGTGCCGGGACCTGGGACCGCTGTCTCATCGTGGGCTCAGGGGCTGGACCTGCAATCGCCTGCGGGGAGAATGCGCTCCCCACGCTCACGTGCTCGAACCTCTTCGATGCGAGTGACGATGAATGGGCCGGCTGCGCCGCGTCCCAGCTCGGCGTGAGCGGCAATATCTCCGCCGATCCACTCTTCTGTGACGCCGAGCACGGCGACTATCGACTTCAGGCCGACTCACCCTGCCTCTCCGCGAACAATACCTGCGGCGTGCTGATCGGTGCTTTCGGCGCCGGCTGCGAGGAGACGCCCGTTGCCCTCGCCAGCTTCACGGCGACGCCCGCTATCGGCGCCGTAGATCTCGCCTGGGAAGCCGACGCCCTCGCCGACTTCCGCCTCACGGGCACGCGAGCCGCGGCGAGCTGGGATGTGGCTTGGCAGGCCGCGGGCTCCGGCCGCTTCCATGCCCGCGACGGGAACTCCCAACTCGCCCCCGGGGGCGAGGTCTCCTATCGCCTCGAAGGCCGCCTGCCCGGCGAGGACTGGCAGCTCCTGCGCACGCTGGCGGTCACGCTGCCGCCGGCCTTCGAGACGCGCCTGCTCGCGCCGCACCCGAACCCCTTCAACCCGGCCGTTACGCTGCCCTTCACGCTGGCCACGCCGGGGCGCGTGCGCCTGGAGGTCTTCGATCTTGCCGGCCGTCGCATCGCCACGCTGGCCGACGGCCACCTCGCCGCCGGCGAGCAGGCCCTCGTCTGGGACGGCCGCGATGCGGCCGGGAACCCGCAGGCCAGTGGTGTTTACTTCGCCCGTCTCGCGGCGGCGGGCACGACCGAAACGAAGCGCCTGGTTCTCCTCCGCTGACCGCCGCGAACGAGTCTTCGCATCCCCCTGCCGCACCTCCCGCGGGACTTGCCACGTGGCAAGTCCCGCCCTTTTGTACACGTGTACAATCCACCGCCGATTCGCTAGGCTGCCACCATGGACGCGCTTGCAACCCTGCTCGCCGACCTCACACCCAAGCCGCGCGCGGCGAGCCGCTGCAAGGAGATGCCATGCAAGTGAGCCGCAACGCCTACGGCCTCTATCTCGACCTGCCCGGCAGCGTCGCGGCCTGGCGCCCGCGCGCCGAGGCCGCGCTCAAGGCCGAGGGCTTCGGCATCCTCACCGAGATCGACGTCGCGGCCACGCTGCGCGCGAAGCTCGGCCACGAAGTGCCGCCGCAGCTCATCCTCGGCGCCTGCAACCCGCCGCTCGCCAGCGCGGCGATGGGCGCCGAGCCCGACATCGGCCTGCTCCTGCCCTGCAACCTCACCCTGCGCGAAGTCGCCGGCGGCGCCACGCGCGTGGGGGTCATGGACATCGCCGGCATGATGGGCATGATCGGCAACCCGCAGCTCGCGCCGATCGCCGCTCAGGTGAGCGAGCGGCTCGGCCGCGTGCTCGCCGCCCTCGGCGCGGAGGCCTGACGCATGGCCCCTCGCCGCGAGACGCCCTTCCTCGGCGCCTTCGGCTGGCGGCTCTTCCTCTCCCTGGCGCTTTTCAGCCTGCTCACCGCGGCCGCCGTGGGCGCCCTCGCCTACGCGCGTGCCCGCGGCGCCCTCCAGGCCGAGGCGACGAGCCACCTGCGCAGCGTCGCCAGCGAGCGCCGCGCGCGCCTGGAGAGCTGGTTCGAGGAGCGCCTCGGCGACATGGCCTGGCTCGACTCGCTCGTCGAGGCCGAGCTCGCGCGCCCCGCACCCGATCCCGCCGCCCTCGCCGCCCAGCTCGACCGCCTGCTCGCACGCCAGAGCGCCTACCGCCGTTGCCTGCTGCTCGGCCCCACGGGCGAGATCCTCGCCGAGGCCGGCGCCCCCGCGCCCGAGCACCGCCGCCTGCCGCCGCTTCCCGAACTCGGCCTCGCGCTGAAGTCCGGCGGCCCCGTGCTCGGCGCCGTCGCCCGCGATCCCGAGGGCGACCCGGTGATGCACCTCGCCCAGCCGATCAGCGTGGGCGGCGAAGCGCGCGGCGTGCTCGTCGCCGTGATGCGCCCGGCGAGCACGATCGATCCCATCCTCGCCGACACGACGGGCCTGGGCGCCACGGGCGAGACCTACCTCGTCGGCGCGGACACCACGATGCTCACGCCGTCGCGCAACATGCACCACCCGCCCGCGCTCACGCACAAGATGCCCACGGCCGGCGTGCACGCGGCGCTGGCCGGCGCGAGCGGCAGCAGCGTCTACCGCGGCGTGCTGGGCGACGAGGTGCTCGGCGCCTGGGAGTGGCTGCCCCGCCAGCAGTGGGCCCTGCTCGCCGAGATCGGCACCACCGAGGCCTTCGCGCCGCTGGGGCGCCTCGCGCGGCAGATCGTGCTCGTCGGGCTCGCCGCCGTGCTGCTCGCCCTCGCGCTCGCGGTCACGCTCTCGCGCCGCCTCTCGCGGCCCCTGGTCGGCCTCGCCCTCGCCAGCGAGCGCGTCGCGGCCGGCGACTTGAGCGAACCCGCGCTACCGCGTGGGCCTGGCGAAATCGGCAGCCTCGCCGAGCGCTTCAGCGAGATGGTCGCCGCCCTCGCCCGCGGGCGCGAGGCCCTTGCGAGAAGCGGCCGCGAGCTGGCCCGCGCCGAGCAGCAGGCCGAGCTCGGCCGCCTGGCCGCCGGGCTCGTCCACGAGATGAGGAGTCCCCTCGCGGCGATGAAGATGAACCTCTCCTCGCTCGCCCGCCGCGCCGAGCTGAGCGACACCGAGCGCGAGCAGCTCCAGATCGCCCGCGAGCAGGGCGAGCGCCTCGAACGCATGCTGGGCGAGCTCCTGGACTACAGCCGGCCCGCCACGCCGAACGTCGCGCCGCTCCTGGCCGGCGAGCTGCTGCGCGACGCCGAGCGCCTCAGCGCCGCCGAGCGCGAGCGCCGCGGCCAGCGCCTCGACCTCGCCGCGCCCGATCCGGACTTGTACTTCCACGGCGATCCTGAGATGCTGCGCCGCGCGCTCGTCAACCTGCTCGACAACGCGGCACAGGCGTCGCCAGAGGCCGCGAGCATTCAGCTCGCGGCTTCGAGTGAAGGCGACTGGCTGCGCCTGACCGTGAGCGACCGGGGCCGCGGCATGGGACCGGCGCTGCGCGCACGGCTCTTCGATCCCTTCTTCACGACGCGGGAGGAGGGCGTCGGCCTCGGCATGAGCACGGTGCAGAAGTGCGCCGAGTTGCATGGTGGCCGCGTCGAGGTTGATAGTGAGGAGGGCGCGGGCAGCCGCCTCAGCCTCGTCATCCCTCGCGAGCCGGAGAGGAGCGCATGAGCGAGACGCCGCGCAACCTGCTCATCGTCGACGACGATCGCGCGCTGCGCCGCAGCCTCGAACTCGAGCTGGCCGGCCGCGGCTTCGCGCCGCGCAGCGCGGCCACGCTGGCCGAGGGCGAGGCGCTCTGGCGCATCGCGGAGCCCGACCTCGTCATCCTCGACCTCAAGCTGCCCGACGGCGAGGGGCTCGAGCTGCTCGCGCGCATGGGCGAAGCCGGCAGCCGCGCCCGCGTGGTGATGATCACCGGCCATCACGACATGGAGAAGGCCCTGGCCGCGATGCGCCTGGGCGCCTTCGACTACGTGCACAAGCCGCTGGACGTGGACGAGCTGGACCGCGTCCTGGACCGCGCGCTCGCCGAGATCCGCGCCGCCGAGACGGCGCGGACTCCCGAGCTGGAGGCGGCGCTCGCCGAGAGCGGCGCGCCGCGTCTGCATGGCAAGAGCCGCGCACTGCTCGAACTGCACAAGGCGATCGGGCAGGCGAGTCGCGGGCGAGCCAATGTGCTGATTCGCGGCGAGAGCGGCACGGGCAAGGAGCTGGTGGCGCGGATCATCCACTGGAATCTCGCGCCGGGCGCGCCCTTCGTGGCCGTGAACTGCTCGGCCCTGGTGCCGACCCTGCTCGAGAGCGAGCTCTTCGGCCACGAGAAGGGCGCCTTCACCGGCGCGCTCGCGCGGCGCCGCGGGCGGCTGGAGCTGGCGGGCGCGGGCGTCCTCTTTCTCGATGAGATCGGCGACCTGCCGCTGGACCTGCAGGCCAAGCTGCTGCGCGTGCTGCAGGAGCGACGCTTCGAGCGCGTCGGGGGCGCGCAGGCGCTGGACTTTGCGGCCGTCGTCATCGCGGCCACGCACCGCGACCTCGAGGCGCTTGTGGCGAGCGGCGCCTTCCGCGAGGACCTCTACTACCGCCTCAAGGTGGTGGAGATCGGCGTGCCGCCCCTGCGCGAGCGCAAGGAGGACATCCCGCTGCTCGTGGCCGCCTTCCTCGCCCGCTACAAAA
>VGXI01000138.1 GCA_016873475.1 bacterium
AAAATGAGCGAAGCCGGCAGCGTGAGCCGCTCGATCTCGCTGAGCAGGTAGATGTTCGTGAGCGTCGCGCTCACGGTGGCGACGCCCTGCTTCGCCACCCACCAGCCCAGCGGCAGGCCCAGCGCCGTGCCGAAGGCGCCGAGCAGCGCCGCCTCGGCGAGGATGATCGCGAGCACCTGTGGCGCCGTTGCGCCGAGCGCGCGCAGCAAGCCGAACTCCGCGCGCCGCCGCACGAGCGCCGCCTGCACACTGCTATAGATGAGGAAGAGCCCGACGACGAGGCTGATCAGGCTGAGCGCGGTGAGGTTCAGGCGAAAGGCCGCGAGCAGGCCGGCCGCCTCGCGGCGGCGGCCGCCGGCGTCCAGGATCTCCACGCCGGGCCCCAGGCGCGCGGCGAGCGCCGCGGCCACCTGCGCGGGCTGGGCGCCTGCGGCGAGCCTGACGCCGATCTCATCCAAGCGCCCCGCGCCGCCGAAGAGCGCCTGCGCCTGCGCGATGTCCATGAAGGCCAGCTTGCGCGTGGCCAGCGGCGCCTGGCGCTGGTAGTCGAGCAGCGCGCCCACCGTGAGCCGCACGCGCCGACTGCCGCTGGTCACCGCGAGCGTGTCCCCCACCTGCCAGCCGCGCTCGGCGGCGAAGGCGGGACTGAGCGCCACCCAGCCGGGCTCCGTGAGCGCCGCGACGAGCGCCTCGCCGCTGCCGCTCTCTGTCGCGGCCGCCGCCTCACCGAGGGCGAGGCCCATCGGCGCGAAGACGTCCAGGCCGATCACCTCGAGAAAGACCGTCGGGTCTGCGGCCAGGCACACATCCAGGCGCGTGAGCGGCCACGCGGCCGCCACGCCCGCCGTGCCGAGCACGCGCGGGTAGAGCGCTTCGGACAGCTCGGGCGTGAGGCTCGTCACCGTGAGGTCGGCGCGGTCGCTCACGGCCTCGACGCCGCCCGAGAAGGCGGCGAGCGCGTTGCGGTTGAGGATCTGGATGCCGATCACGGCCGCCACGCCGAGGGCGACGCCCGCCACCGTGAGCAGGAAGAGCGTCTTGCCGCCGTGCAGCTCCGCGGCCAGGGCCTTGCCGATGTAGGCGCCGAGGCCGAGGCGCCCCTTCACGACTCGGCGCCTTCGAGCCGCCCGCCGTGCAGGCGGCGCACTTCGCCGGCCAGGCGCGCCAGCTCGAGGCTGTGCGTCGCGACGATCAAGGTGCTGCCCTCCTCCTCGGCGAGCGCGAGGAGCAGGGTCATCACGAGGCGGCCGTTCTCCTCGTCGAGGCTGCCCGTGGGTTCGTCGGCGAGCAGCAGCGCGGGACGGGCCAGGAGGGCGCGGCAGATGGCGACGCGCTGCATCTCGCCGCCGCTGAGCTTCTGCACGGGGTCGCCCGCGCGATCGGCGAGGCCCACGCGAGCGAGCAGCTCGGCGATGCGCGCGCGCACCGTGGCCGTGCCCGCGCCGGCGATCCAGGCGGGCAGGGCCACGTTGTCGGCCACGCTCAGGTGCGGCAGCAGGTGGTAGAACTGGAAGACGAAGCCGATGCGATCCCGGCGCAGCAGGCTGCGCCGACGATCGCTGAGCGCGGCGAGGTCCTCGCCGGCGACGAGCACGCGGCCCTCGCTGGGCAGGTCGATGCCGCCGGCGAGATTGAGCAGGGTCGACTTGCCGCTGCCGCTGCGCCCCACCACGGCCAGCGAGGCGCCGCGCGCCACGCGGAAGCTAAGCCCCGTGAGCACCGCGCGCGGGGCGCCCCCGCCGGGATCGTAGACCTTGCTGACCTGATCGAATTCGAGAGCACTTGCGGCGCTGGCCATGCCGGCACTATAGCACGCCGGCCGCGCGGCGGTTTCAGTCCAGGCGCAGGCTCGCCGCCTCTTCCGCGCGCTGCCAGGCCAGCCAGCGCCGCGCCATGCGCAGCAGCAGCCAGGCGCCCACGCCGGTGTAGAGGACGAGCAGGCCGGCCACGAGGTAGCTGTCCGCGCCGAGCCGGTTGGTGTGGCCATAGGCGATCTGCGTGAGGCGGAACTCGAGGTGGAGCATCCAGGCCATCAGCGCGCCACGCACGAAGAAGACGTAGCGCCGCATCAGGCGCCGCACCTGCTCGGCGGCGCGGCCCTCGAGGCGATAGCCGTCCACCACCGGGTGCCGCAGCGCGAGCGCTTCGAGCACGCCGATCACGATGAAGCAGACCGTCGCCAGGATGGGCAGCGTGAAGAGGGCCGGTGTCTTGGGCACCCAGTCCAGGGGCCGGCCGTGAAGGTCGAAGTGCCCGGGGAAGGTCTTCGGCAGGCGCTTGTGCTGCCCGATGGCCAGGGCCCAGAGCAACCCGAGCAGGCCATGGGGAAAGAAGCGCATCCCGGCGGGCGCGAGTAGCGAGCCGAAGCGAGGCGGAGGCGGCGCGGCCATGGGCTTCCCATCGCGGCAGAAGCTGCCGCGCGCGGCCTCAGAAGGGCGGATTCTCCCCCGAGCCCGGCGCGGACTGGGACTCCCCCTGGGCTCCGGCCGCCGCGGGCAGCTCCTTCAGGACCTTTTCCACCGCCAGCTCGGCGCCGTGGATCTTCTCGCGGCAGTGCTTGACCAGCTCGCTGGCCCGCTTGATGCGCTCGGCGAGGCGGTCCAGGTCCGTCGCCTCGGCTTCCAGCTCGGCAAGGATGGCCTCGAGGTCGGCCATCGCCTCCTCGTAGCCGAGCTTGTCGACGGGCGTGTCCTTCTTGGCCGTCATGGGCGCTCTCCTTCGTCGCCGCCGGCCTCGAGGGCGCGCAGCTCGCTCTCGAGGCTGCCGGCGGCCAGGGTCGTGGTGATGCGGTCGCCGAGCGCGAGGCCCGCCGGGCTGCGCAGGAGGCGGCCGGTGGCGTCGCGCGTGAGGCTGAAGCCGCGCTCGAGCACGCGGCGGGGATCGAGCAGGCGCAGGCGCGTCTCGGCGTGCGCCAGTTCGCGGCCTTGCACGAGCAGCCGCGCGCGCGCCACGGGCGCGAGGCGCGCTTCGCCCCGAGCCACACGCAGCCGCGCGAAGCGCAGGGCCTGCCGCAGCAGCAGTGGGAGCGCGGCGGCGCGACCCTCCAGCCGCTCGCGCCGTGCCGCGAGGAGGCGCTGCGCGAGGCCGCCGAGCGCGTGCGCGCGCCGTTCCAGGCGGCGGTTCTCGGCGACGAGTCGCTTCTCGCCCGCACGCTGCACGGCCTCCGCGCGCTCCTCCAGCCGGGCGAGCCAGTCCTCCGCCCGCTGAACGAGGAACTGCGCCACGGCGGTGGGCGTCTTGAAGGCGCGCTGCGCGACCTCGTCGGCCACCGAGCGATCGATCTCGTGGCCGATGCCCGTGAGCACGGGCAAGGGACAGGTCGCGATGGCCCGCGCGAGCGGCGCGCCGTCGAAGCCGGCCAGGTCGCTGCGGCTGCCGCCGCCGCGGATCAGCACCACGGCGTCGAAGCGCGCCGCGCGGTGGGCGAGCCAGGCAAAAGCGGCCAGCAGCGAGGCCTCCTGCTCGCTGCCCTGCACGCGAGCGTCCAGACAGGTGAGCCGAAAGCCGATGCCCGCCAGCCCCAGCTCCTTGATGAAGTCGTGGTAGGCCGCGCTCTCCACGCTGGTGACGAGCGCGAGGCGCAGCGGCACCGCCGCCAGCGGCACCCGCGCGTTGCGCTCGAGGAGGCCCTCGGCTGCGAGCTGGCGCAACAGGCGCTCGCGGTCCAGCTTCTGCGCGCCGAGGCTGGCCTCGAGGTCGACCTCCTCGACGATCAGCGAGAGCCGGCCGCGCGGCGTGTAGTAGTTGAGGGTCACCTCGAAGGTGAGCTGCTGGTCATCGAGCTGGATCTCGGGGCCGCCGAGCTGCGCGAGCGCGCCCTGGAGCCGGCCGCGCGTGCCGCGCCAGATCACCAGCGAGACCTGCGAGAGCACGCTGCTCGGGTCGGCCGGGTCCTTCTCGACGAGGTCGAAATAGACGTGCCCGCCCCGCGCCCACTGGCGGTCGAAGCCGCTCACGAAGCCCTGGATGCGGAAGCGGCCGGGAAAGAGTCCGGTCAGGAAGGCGGCGACGCGCTCGTTGAAGGCGCTGACGCTGAGGGCCGGTGGCGCGGCCGGTGGTGCGGCCGGTGGCGCGGCTGGCGGCGCGGCCGGCGGTGGCGCGGCCGGCGGCGGCGTGGCCGCGCCCTGTTCGCGCGGCTGCGCGCCCGCCCCCGGGGGCGGCGGGTCGAAGAGGCCGCGCTGCTTCTCGTCATCGGGGCTGGGCATGGCCGCAGGCTAGGTCATCGCCCCGGCCTGCGCAAGCCGGCGGCCCGGCGCGGCCTTGCCAGGCGCAAGGCCGCCGCCTATCATCGCGGCTCACGAAAGGATCCCGCCATGAGCCAGCTCCCCCGCCCGGCGACGCTCCTCATCCTCGACGGCTGGAACCTGGGCGAGCCCGGGCCCACGAACGCCAGCTACCAGGCCCGCACGCCCCATCTCGACGCCCTGCTCGCCCGCTATCCGCACACGCTGATCAAGACCAGCGGCCTCGACGTGGGCCTGCCCCCTGGCCAGATGGGCAATTCCGAAGTGGGGCACCTGAACCTGGGCGCGGGGCGCATCGTCGATCAGGACATTGCGCGCATCGACAAGGTGGTCGCCGCGGGGGCGCTGCTTGCGCAGCCAGCCCTCGCCGAACTGGTGGCCACGGTCAAGGCCGCCGGCAGCACGCTGCACCTCGTCGGCCTCGTCTCGGATGGCGGGGTGCACAGCAGCTTCGAGCACCTCGAAGCGCTGATCCGCGAAGGCGCGGCGGCGGGCCTGCGGCTGCGCCTGCACGCCCTGCTCGACGGCCGCGACACGCCGCCCCGTTCGGGCGCGGGCTTCGTCCGCACGGTGGAGGGTTGCTTGAGCGCCGCGCGCGCGAAGGGCGCCGACTGCGCGCTGGCCAGCGTGGGCGGCCGCTACTGGGGCATGGACCGCGACAAGCGCTGGGACCGCGTGCGCCGGCACTGGGAGGTGATCGTCCTCGGCGAGGGGCCGAGCGACGTCGACCCCGTGGCCGCCGTGGAGAGCTCCTACGCGCGCGACATGACCGACGAGTTCATGGAGCCGGTCGTCATCGTCGGCACGGATAAGAAGCCGCGCGGTCCCGTGGCTGCCGGCGACGGGATCTTCTTCTTCAACTTCCGCGCCGACCGCGCCCGCCAGCTCACGCGCGCCTTCACCGAGGCCGACTTCACGGGCTTCCCCCGCGCGCGCTTCCCGCGCCTGCGCTTCGCCTCGATGACCGAGTACGACGCCACCTTCGCCCTGCCCCAGGCCTTCCCGCCGCTCACGCTGGACGGCCTCTTCGCCGACGTCTTCGCCGCCGCGGGCCTGACGAACCTGCGCCTCGCCGAGACGGAGAAGTACGCCCACGTCACCTTCTTCTTCAACGGCGGCAACGAGACGCCCTACCCGGGCGAGGAGCGCATCCTCGTGCCGAGCCCGAAGGTGGCCACCTACGATCTCCAGCCCGAGATGAGCCTGCCCGAGGTGACCGCCCGCTACCTCGAGGCCGCCCAGGCGGGCCGCTTCGACGCCCACATCGTGAACTTCGCCAACTGCGACATGGTCGGCCACAGCGGCGTGCTCAAGGCCGCGATCGCCGCCGTCGAGGCCGTGGACCTCGCCGTGGGCAAGGTCGTCGAGGCCGCACTCGACAAGCAGGGCTTCCTCTTCGTGACCGCCGACCACGGCAACGTCGAGAAGATGTGGGACCCGGAGACGAGGGGACCCCACACGGCCCACACGACGACGCCGGTCCCGCTGATCCTGGTCGACCCTCGCTTCGGGGGCAGCCTGGCCCCCGGCCGCCTGGCCGACGTGATTCCCAGCCTGCTGGCCCACGCCGGGCTCTCGCCCTCCCCTCAGATGACGGGCCAGGACCTCCGCCGCCCGGCGCGGGTCTAGGCCCGGTTTGCGGACGCCCCGGGCGGCCGCTATCCTTCCGCCGCTCACGGCCCGGCGAACCGCCGGCCGGGCAACCGGCGGCGGCCCTTCCCCGGCCGGGGGCTTCGTCTCGTGCTGCTCGGACAGCGGCTTTTCGGGTCCCTCTCAGGCCAACTCCTCTTGACGCGCTGATGGATCCCCGGCAGCCCTGGTCGGGCAGCTTTTCTTTGCCGGAATCCGTACTCCCGGAGCCTGGAATAACAGCCCGCTTTGACTGCTTTGGAAACCCGGATCATCAAAAGAGTATTGCAATCGGTTCGGAATGGACTATGATGCTCCGGACGTGGCGGTAGCGCCGCCTGAAAGGAAGGACAGCATGAATGCGAAGGAGCTGGGCAAGTCCCTCGAGCAGATGATCGAGGAGATCGTTGCCAAGACTGCAAAGGCAGTTGCAAAGGAACTGCCGTCAGAGGAACAGTTGAAGTCCCTGGAAGAGCGGACCAAGAGCATAGAGGTCACGCTGAACCACATCCTGAAGAAGTCCGGCGGCAATCCGCTCCGGAAATCGAATCGCGGTCGCAAGCCCGGCGCGCAGCGCATCTGCCTGGAGCAGAACTGCAATCGACCCGTCGTCGCGCGCGGGCTCTGCAGCATGCACTACCAGCGCTGGCGGGCCGAGCAGGTTCGGGCCAACACGGAAGCCCGGCACCCTGGACGCGCGGCCGAAGGCGGCGGATCGGCACGGAAGGCGAAGGCCGCGGCCGCCCGGAAAACACAGGAGAAAGCCGCCTAAGTTGCGACTTGTCTCAATGTGAGGGGCCCGAAGAATCCGGGCTTCCAGGGCTTGTTTACCCGGTAGCGCCGCCTTACTTTGAGCGCGTTCGAACACCGCTGATCTCCGACCCCGCGCTTGCGGGGCCGCGCTTACGGAATCATCCAGGAGTCCTTGCATGGCCATCACGAAAGTCTGGATCGAAGAAGGCTGCACGGTCTGCAATCTCTGCTCGGATACGGCGCCCGAGGTCTTCGACGTCAACGACGAGACCTGCACTATCCGCGAGGGCGTCGACCTCTCCGCCTTCGAAGAGGAGATCATCCAGGCTGCCGAGGAGTGCCCGGTCGAGATCATCAAGTACGAGTAGCGCGCCCTCGGCTGCGCCGCCTTCTCCGCCCGGGGTCCTCGACTCCGGGCGTGCCTTTTGCGGGCTGCCCGGCGGCGCGGCCTCGCTGCAAGAGGAGAGACCGTGCATCGACTGTTCGCACTCCCGGCAGCGCCACGAGGCCGCTAGTGGCAAGCGACACCGAAGCCCGCCAGCGCCGTCTCCTCGCCGGTGCGCTGCGCTATCCGGACGCCGGTCGCGTCTGGCTGTCGGACACGGGACTGGCCTTCCTCGCCGCTGAGGCGCTTGCCGTCTGCGGCCCCGAACGCGTGCGCGCCGTGGAGCGCGATCTCCTCGCCAGGCGGCGCCTTGCCGGTGCCCTGCCTGGGCTCGCGGTCGCGCATGCCGCCCGCGCCGAGGCGGCGCCGGGCGACTTCGTCGTCCTGCCCTTGGACAAGGACCGCCGCGCGCTCTTCGAGTCGCTTGCCGCGCTGGTCGCGCGCGTGGGGCCCGCGGGCGGTCTCGCGCTCTACGGCAGCCGTCGCGAGGGCATGGAGCCCGCGCTTGCCTACCTCGCCCAGTTCAGTGCGCTGGCGCCTGTCGCAGGGCGCGCCGGTCTCCGCTTGGTCCTCGCGCGGCCACAGGGGACGCCGGCGCCCGCGTTGCCGCCTCTGCCCGCGAGCTATCGCGCCCAGGCGCGCGGAGTCGCTGTCGACGTGGCCTGCCGGCCTGGGCTCTTCAGCTGGCGGGCGCTGGATGGAGCCACGGCGCTGATGCTCGCGCGCTGCGCGCCGCGCGATGGCGATCGCCTGCTCGACCTCGGCTGTGGCGCGGGACCCGTTGCCGCGCTGCTGCTCGCCGAAGGCCGCGTGCGCGAGGCCACCCTTGTCGACACCGATGCCCTCGCGCTCGAGGCCGCCGCCGACACGCTTGCGCGCAACGGCCTGGCGGGGCCAGGGGTCGAGCTGTTGGCCTCCGATGCCGGACAGGAGCTCGCCGCGGGCCGGTTCGACCTCATCCTCTGCAATCCACCCCTGCACCGCGGCTTCACGGCCGAGCGGGACAGCGTCGCTCGGATGGTCGTCGAGAGCGCGCGCCTGCTCGCGCCGCGCGGCCGGCTCTACCTGGTTGGCCCGCCCGCGCTCCGCCTCGGCCTGCGCCTGCCCGTGCATTTCCAGACGGTCGATCGCCTGGGCGGCGACGCCGCGCTCGAGGTCTTCCGCGCGAGCTTCCCGCGCCGGCCCGGCCTCAGCGGAGATGCTCCACCAGGATCTTGACCCCGAGCAGAATCAGCACGACGCCAGCAACGCGCTCGGCGTGCCGGCCCAGGCGCGCGCGCAGCGGGCCGCTGAGCGCAAAGGCCAGCAGCGTCGCCAGGAAGGACACCAGGCCGATCAGGCACACGGCGAGGGCGAGCGGCGCCTCGAGCGCGGCGAGGCCGACGCCCGCTGCCGCCGCATCGATGCTGACGGCCAGGGAAAGGCCGACGAGCGAGAGGCCGCGCGTCAGATCGCTGGGCTGCGCCCGCCGCCCTTCGTCGCGCTCCCCGCGCAGCATGCGCAGGCCGATCCCCGCCAGCAGCAGGCAAGCCACCCAATGGTCGATGTGCTGGATCGCCGCGAAGAGCAGGCGGCCGGCCAAGATCCCAACCAGCGCGAGCAGGGACTGAAAGAGCCCGAAATGGAAGCTGAGCCGCAAGGCCTGCCGCGGCGTGCGATGGGTCAGCGCAACGCTGACGCCCACGGAGAAGGCATCGACGGCCAGGGCCAAAGCCAGCGAGATCAGTTCCAGGAGCGACATGGTGGCGGGCTGGCCCTTCATTCCCGGGGTGCGCCGTCAGCCTAGCGGCCCCGGGGTGGCTTCGTCAACCCATTGCCATTCCATGGTTTGCACCGGGCGCCTGAAGATCGGCCCGCGGTGGCCACCCGAGTTGGCGAGAAAGGGTTGGGTTGTGCCGCGGAAATTGTGTCAATCAGGTTCGCTCGGCTTCGCCCGCTGCCGATGGCCATCGTCTCAGTTCGCGTACCTGAGTCGATGCCCGCGGTTGATGCCCAGGGCCGGCGTCCTCTCGTCGCCTGTGTAGATTCGAACCCAGACCGGCTCGATCTCGATGCGGCTCGGGAACCGACGGGCCGCGAGCAGCTCCGTGGCCGTG
>VGXI01000139.1 GCA_016873475.1 bacterium
GCGCTCGCCGGTGCTCAAGCCCGTGGACGAGACGCCCGTTTGGTCGCTGGTCTGCTTCTTCATCCGCCGCGAGCACCGGCGCCAGGGCCTGAGCCGCGCGCTGATCGCCGCGGCGAAGCGCCACGCGAAGGCCGGGGGCGCGCGCTGGCTCGAGGCCTATCCTACCGAGCCGAGAAAGGCCGAGGTGCCGGACATCTACGCCTTCACCGGCGTGCCGGCGATGTTCCTGGCAGCGGGCTTCGAGGAGATTGCGCGGCGCTCGCCGACGCGGCCCATCCTGCGCTGCAAGCTGTAGGGGCGCGCCGAGTCCGCGCCCGCGCTGGAAGAAGGGGCCGGTCCGGCGACCGGCCCCTCGCGCGTATCCCCGTCGCAGAGCCTCTGGGGTGTGTGCTGCGCTTCAAGCAAGGGGCAGCCTTTCCGAGCCAACACGCAAGCAGCGGTGCCCCGTCGATCGACTCGGCGCCACCCGCAAGGCGATCACGACGGCCGGCGCAACTAGCGGTCTTGCATCATCCTAGGAGCTTGGTCCTCTGCAGCTCGCGTCCGGCGCCTACTTCGTAGCCGAAGCAGGATGGCAACCGCAAGGGCTACCCCGGCGGGGATCAGCCCGAGCGGGTCCCCGGTCAAGCCCACGGCTGCGCCATACCCGACCACGCAACCAAGCCCGATCCCCAGAGGAGACCTCAGGATGAAGCCGTAGACCAGGGCGACTCCGAGCAGATTCCCAAGGAGTATGATGGGCATACCAGTCCTCCTAGTGGCCACCCAAGGAGCCGGTGGCGCTGGCTTCGGGGCATGGCGACGAGCCTCAGCGCGGAATCGACCTGCCTACCATCCAGCGAGCCAGTTGCCAGCCTCGCTGGCAAGGTAGCCCGCAATCGGACCGGTCACCGCGCCCGCGGGCCCGCTGGCCACGCCAACGAGCGCACCCGCCACGCCGTCGACAGTCGCGATGCAGTAGTGGCGGAACAGCTTCTGGCCCAATGTAAGGCGCTGCTCCGACGAGACCTCGCTGGAGTCCGCCGTAGCCGAGATCTGATGCCGCCTCGACCAGTAGTCCGCTGAATGGACCGCGATGTCCACGAATTCCTGGAGCAAGGGATCCTCGGGCATGTCCGCGACCGCCAGCCGCGATACCGGCTCCAGCGTTGCGAGCGGGCACCTCGTTCCGAGCTGCACCGGGTGCACTTCCGGCCTCAGTGCTTCCTTGGCGACATCAGTCAGAGGCCGGGCGGAGAAGCGCCGCCACCACAGGCGCGATTCCTCGCTCTCCAGCAGGCGATCGGCGATCGCGAGCGGCCCCTCCTTCATCGCCTCACGCATCAAGGTCCGCCCTAGCTCCTGCCACGCGATGACCTGCTCTCGCGTCACGGCAGGCTCACCGTAGGCGCTCAGGATCTCGTTTGAGACCCGAAGGGCGACGTCCACCCTTGCCTCTGCATCGAGCGCCGCGCCGCTATCCGCATGGAATCGCGCAAGCAGTTCATTGTGCAGTTGGCCGGGAGTCAAGCCCTGGACTTCACTGCCAGCCCCATGGAGTCTGCTCGGCGAGTCTTGGGAGCACGAGAAGGCGAGCAGGCAGAGAACAAGGGTAGGAGCGATTGCTCGCATCGCTGTCACCTCCATGAAGAGCCCTGGGGCGCAGGCGTTGCCCAGACTTCCGCAAGTTGCGCGCCGAGTGGATTGGCTACGTAAACGACGTAGACACTTGCGATCGAGCACATGTCACACTGTCTGTCGCGACGGGGGGCCGGACGGAGCGGCGGTGTGCCGTCACTCGCGCCAAAGAGCCGGGATCTGCGAAGCCTCGCCTGATCTGCGGATGGTCCGTACGGCGCCGCGAGCGACGATGGCGCACATCTGAGCGACTACTCGACCATCCATGAAGCTCTTGCTGGCCAAGTGAGTGACTCGCTTCAGCGGCAGGCTGGAAGGTTGATCATGAAGAGGACTCCAAGACAGCGAGCCCGGCCATGGCCCAACTGGTGATCAGCAATGTCCAGGTGCAGCAGCGTCCCGGCACGGCGATCTGGGATGTTACCTACGATCGGGACACCGTCGGTGGTTTGCCGGTGATGATCTGGTTGTCTCTCTCGACCAACGGCGGTCTGACCTTTGCGTTCATGTGCCAGACTGTGAGTGGCGACGTGGGGCCCGGCGTCATGCCCGGACTCGGGCTGCAGATCGCATGGAATGCGGGGGTCGATTGCCCCGGTCTCATCGCAGCCAACTGCCGTTTGCGTGTCCTTGCCGATGATGGCGTGCCGCCTCCCGGTTTCGTCAAGGTCCTGCCGGGTACCTTCACGATGGGCAGCTCCGTGATGGCGCGGGGCGGCCCGGGAAGGCGTTCGGAAGCGCCTATCTGTCGGGGAAGAAGCCGACCGGGATCCCGATGAGCGACTAGGGCATCAGTTCGTAGACCACGAAAAGCCGCATCCCGGATGGGACCTGCACCTGCCACATCCGCCGCTGCTCGTGCTCGAACAGGGTCCGCTCGTTGTCCGCGAGCTTGGTCGTCTGGCGGATCAGGTACGCCGTGGGCAGATCCTGCACGAGATAGAAGGTGGCGGGACCGCGGCGATAGGACAGGCCGAACGCCCCGGTCATCCACATTTCGTTGCGATAATCGTCGCGGCGGTGCGACTGGCTGAACTGGTACGAGTTGCCCCCCGCAGGGATCTCGGAAGTCCCGTAGAGCTTCTTGACTCGCGTGAACTTGCGCAGGACGGTCGTGCGCATCAGGGCGGACCATCCGCGGTGCACGGTGACCTCGGCGTCGGCCTCGAACCCGGTCGCCAGGCACCACTCCCGACCCTTCGAGAAGCGCTCCCAGTACGGGCTCCAGCCCTCGTAGGGCTGGGTCGACCACAGCACGTCCTCCTGCTCGCTGTGGCTCACGTCGTTCCAGCGGGTCTCGGTGTTCTGCATGCCCATTCGGTCCAACTCGCAGAGCAGCCCGAAGTCCACGTGTCCGCGCGACAGCGCGTAGTTGAACCAGGGGTTGGCCTCCAGGACGAAGCCCGACCGGCCTTCGCGGGATCCCTCGTCCGACGCCACCAGCTTGTTCACGCGGGTGTTCGCATCGGCGTTCAGCGCCGCCAGGAAGAGCATCCCGGCGTCGAAGCCTCCTTGTCGGAAGAAGCGCGCCTTGGTGTATGCGCGCAGCAGTCGGGCGGACGCGCGGTCCTTCCAGTAGGGGTCGTTCTCGTACCTGCCCGTGATCTCCGACCCGTCGTCATAGACCCATCCGTAGGCGTCGCCGTCTTCGCGGCGCGTGCGATAGCGCAGGCCGGACTTCCAGTTCCCGTCGTGCTCGTAGCTCGTCTGGAAGTCCCACTGCCGCCCCCGGAAGACGCTGTAGCTGTCCTGGTAGAAGGCGTCCACGTTGCTGCCAGAGTAGCCGAAGATGTGCGCGCAACTCTGCGTGGCCCACCCCCAGGTCAGGTGGGGGACGGTGTACGCAGTGCCGTCGCGGGTGAATCGAGTGAATCCCTCGGGACGGTCCGCGGCCCTGCGCGTGTAGTGCACCTTGAATCCGAACGGATTGCCGAAGAGCTGCCGCGCTCCGATCAGCTTGATCGCGTACTCGTCGCGGTCGGCGCGCGTCTCGCCCGCGAAGGGAATCGTGACGTAGCCGCTCCCGCCCGGATTCGGCGCCCGGGCCACGCCCGCCGACTCGAGGTTCATCCGGAGCGATGTGGTGGCCAGCTCGAGCAACACGCGGCCGTAACGCGTGTCCTTCACCGCGCCCAGCGTGTACCCGTTCTGCTTCATGGCGGAGGACATCTTCGCGTAGGAACGGATCGCGGCCGGATCCCCCGTGTAGTCGGAGGGGGTGGCGAAGGTCACGTCCTGGTAGTTCGACGTGTAGGAGTCCGAGGGCCGGCTGTGGATGCTGGTGACGTTCCCCTGCCAGGGGAGGGAGCGCGGCGAAGCCTCCAGGTACAGGGCCTCGCCGGGCCAGCGCAGGATGTCGTGCGGGTAGGAGAACACCGTCTGATAGGGGTCGCTGCCGATCGTGAACTCCGGCCTTGCCGCCGCGGTGCCGGCGACCGCAAGCGCGCCAACCAGAACAAGAACGCACCCGAACGCCTTCATGGTCTCCTCCACTTTTTCATGGTTCCTGCGCCGGCACCGATCGCGCCAGATCGTCCGACCGGCAGAATCTGCTACAAGAACGGGGCCTCCCCCGGCTCGCAGCGAGGATGAGACCGGGCAGCATTCCAGCGGCCGTGGCTCCCGCGCCAAGCGGCCCGGTGGCCGACGCCTACGGGGTCGGGCCGGGCGTTCACGATCGAGCCCCCGGGCGCGGCGGCCGCGGCGCGCCGGCCGGCGGCCATGCAGTTTGCACGGTGCGCTCCCGGCACGCGCAGACGGCCGCGCCGGGACTGAAGGCGCCTGGCCCGGCGAAGCGGGCAGTGGTATGATTGAGCGCGCTCACGCTCCGCTCATCCCCGCCGGAGCGGCACGCTCTCCCTGACGGCGAATGGAGGACCCCATGCTGTCTCGCTGGCTCGGTCTGGCGCGACTCGGGCTCGCGCTCGCAGCGCTCGCTGCGCTCGGCTTTGCCGCCGCACCCGCGGCCGCCGCGGAGGCGATCTACTGGCTTCCCGCCGATGTTGCGCTGGACGGCGCGGCAGCGCGACTCGATCTCTACTATGCGGGCGAGTCCGGGCGACTGGTCCGGCCCCAGGCCGGCGCGACGCTCGACTTGAGCGCGCTGGGGGCGACGCGCCTGGAGCCCGCAGCGAGCGAGACGCTCTATGCCTACCTGGTCGCCGATGCGGCCATCGCCGAGTTCGAGCCACCGGCCCGCGTGCTCCTGCGCAGCGGGCACGAGCTCATCGTCGCCACGGCCGGCCAGGCGCCTCGCTTGACCGCCGCCGCCGCCGCCGCGCTGCCCGGGCTCAAGCAGCCGGTGCGCATCCCGGCCGCCGCCCTGCCCTGGCCGCAGGCCGCCGCGCCGGCGCCGCCGCGCGACCGCGAGGCCGATCCGCTCATCCAGGAGATGGTCGGCGCCCTGACCAGCGCCAACTACATGGCGACCTGGCAGGAGCTCGAGGACTTCGTGACGCGCTACACCTTCGCGCCCCAGAACGCGGTCATGAACCAGTGGATCCTCGACGAGTTCTTGGCCATGGGCTTGGCCGCCGAGCTGCATAGCTACCAGCAGAGCGGGACGCGCTACAACGTCATCGCCACGCTGCCGGGCCAGGTGGATCCCACGCAGGTGGTCTACATCTGCGCGCACATGGACGCCACCTCGGGCACACCCAACTCCTGCGCGCCCGGCGCCGACGACAACGGCAGCGGCACCGCGGCCGTCATCGAGGCCGCGCGCATCCTGCGCCAGTATCTCTTCAGCTACACGATCAAGTTCGCGCTCTGGAACGGCGAGGAGCAGGGCCTCGTCGGCTCGGGCGAGTACGTGCAGGACATCGCCGCCGCGGGCGAGAACGTCATCGCGGCCTTCAACATGGACATGATCGCCTACCGGGGCAGCGATCCCGCGCCGCCGGACCTGGTGATCTACACGAACTCGGCCTCGCAGCCCTACGCCAACATCCTGGCGACGGCCTGCAACGACTACCTGCCCGGCGCGCTGCAGCCGATCGTTCTCGTGGAGAACCTGAGCGGCAGCGACCACTACTCCTTCTGGAGCTACGGCTACCGCGCCGTCACGGCCATCGAGGACGAGGCCTGGGGCAGCGACTTCTGCCCCTGGTACCACACCTGCAGCGACCTCATCGCGCAGTATCCACAAGATTACGTGCTCAATTGTGCCAAGGCCAACCTGGCCGCGGTGGCCGAGACGGCCGTGCCCATCAACCCGAGCGGGCCCTACCTGGTGCTGCAGTCCACGGCGATCGCCGACGACGCGACGCCGCCCTCCGCCGGCGACGGCGACGGCATCCTCAATCCCGGCGAGACGGTGGAGCTCTGGGTGACCGTGCGCAACGTCGGCAACGCCGCGGCGACGAGCGTCACCGGCACCCTGGCCTCCACCAGCCCGGTCGTCACCATCCTGGACGGCTCGGCGCCCTGGAACAGCATCCCCGCGGGCGGGCAGGGCAGCAACACGGCGGCCTTCGTCTTCAGCCTCGACGGATCCGCGCCGAACGGCGACGCGCTTCCCTTCACCTTGACCATGAACAACACCATGGGCAGCCAGGAGCTGTCCTTCCAGTTCGCGGTGGTGGCCCCGGATCTCGCCTACCATTTCTACCGCATCGATGACGCCACGCTGGGCAACGGCAACGGCATCCCCGATCCCGGCGAGCTGCTGCTGGTGCCCGTGACCCTGGCCAACCGCGGCGCCAAGGACGCCGCCGATGTGAGCGCGCTGCTCGCCAGCGGCACGCCGCTGGTGACGGTGCTCGGCCCGCAGGCCGCCTCGCCGCTGATCGCCGCCGGCGGGGCCGCGGAGCTGAGCCCCGGCTTCAGCCTCCGCGTCTCCGAGGACGCGCCCCTGGGCGCCCTGCTGCCGCTGGATCTGGCCATCGCCACCGCGAGCGGCTACGAGGCGGCCTCCGCCTTCCAGCTCAAGGTCGGCGCCGTCTTCTTCGACGATTGCGAGGCGGAAGGCGCCTGGAGCCTGAGCGCACCGGGCGACAACGCGAGCCGCGGCCTCTGGGTGCGCGTGGATCCCAACGGGACGACCTACAACGGCCAGCCGGCGCAGACCGAGGACGACCACACGGCCGCGCCGGGCGTGGCCTGTTTCGTGACCGGCCAGGGCGCGCCCGGCGCCGCGGCCGGCGACGAGGACGTGGACGGCGGCCAGACGACGCTGACCACGCCCGCCTTCGACATCAGCACGGTCATCGAGCCGCGCGTCAGCTACTGGCGCTGGTACACGAACAACCTGGGCAACAACCCGGGCGAGGACAGCTGGCTGGTGCAGGTCTCGGCCAATGGCGGCGCGAGCTGGGTGGACCTGGAGCGCACGACCGCCTCGGCCAACAGCTGGCAGCAGCGCAGCTTCCTGCTGACGGACACCATCACGCCCTCGGCCGACGTCCGCTTCCGCTTCGTCGCCAGCGACGCCGGCGCCGGCGGCTCGCTGGTGGAGGCCGCGGTGGACGACTTCGAGGTGACCGGCCTGACCCAGCCCGTGACCGGAGCCGGGGACTTCCTGCCGACGGCCCTGCGCCTGGCGCCCCCGCGGCCGAATCCCTCCCGCGGCGATGCCCAGCTCGCCTTCGCGCTGCCGGCGGCGGGCCGGGCCGTCCTGCGCGTCTACAGCGTGGACGGGCGCCGCGTGGCCACCCTGGTGGACCGCGAGCTGCCGGCCGGGCAGCACGGCGCCGTCTGGAACGGCCGTGACGAGGCGGGGCACGCGGTCGCCCCGGGCGTCTACTTCACGCGCCTGGAGGCCGGGGGCAAGACGCTGAGCCGCAAGCTGGTCCGCCTGCACTGAGGCGCTGAGCGCGATCGAGCCCTCAATGCAGTGCAAGCCCGCCCCGATCATCGCCCCGGCCCGCGTCCGGCCAGCGCCTGGGCGATGTCGCGCATGCGCTGGCTGACGCGGTCCCAGCTGTGGCGCTCCCGCACGAGCTGCAAGCCCGCCTGGGCGATCCGCTGGCGGCGGCTCTCGTCGCCGAGCAGCGCCACGATCTGCGCCGCCATGGTCGCCGGATCGTCGGCCAGCAGGAAGTCCTCGCCGGGCCGGCCGCCGAGACCCTCGGCCACGATGCTGCTCGTGACCACGGGCCGGCCGGCCGCCATGGCCTCCAGGACCTTGTTCTGGACGCCGGCGGCGAAGCGCAAGGGGGCCGCGAAGAGGCTGGCCTGGTTCAGACGGCGGTTCAGGTCGGGCACGAATCCCGTGACGGTCACGCCGGGCGCGCTCGCCAGGGCCAGGACCGCCGGCGCTGGATCGGCGCCCACGATGGCAAGCGTGCAGTCCGGCACGCGGTCCCGCACCAAGGGGAGGACGTGCGTCGCCAGCTGGATGGCCGCGTCGATGTTGTGGGGCACGCGCAGATGCCCGACGAAGATCAGGCTGTTCGGCACTGTCGGTCCATCGTCGGGCCTGAACAGGTCGAGATCCACACCGTTGGGCACGACCTGGATGTTCGACTCCGGGCAGGCGGCTGCCAGAGACAGCCGCTCGGCCTCGGCGATCAGCCAGACTTCCTCGAAGGTCCGGGCGACCTGCCGCTCGTAGCGCTCGATGCGCGGCTGCTCGACGCGGTAGATGAAGCGCCAGACCGGGCGGCGATAGGGCAGCGATCGCCGCACTTCCTTGGAGATCACATCGGTCAGGTCGACGATGCGATACAGCCCCCGCAGGCGGGCCGCATAGGGCGCCATGCGAAAGAGGTGGATGTAGGCCGCATCGAAGCGCTGGCTGCCCGTGATCTCGCCGAGGAGCCTGTCCATGGCGCCGGAGCGGTAGTAGAGCGCCTGCAGGGGCAAGGGCCGCCACAGATTGAGCAGCGCCGTCGCCGCCGACCGTCCGGGGCTCAGGGGCAGCACGTGGATCGCCTCGCAATAGGGTGCCAGGGCCGAGAGGTGCGCCTTCTCGGTCGCGGCGGCCACGAAGGAGACCAGCGTCAGCCGGTGCTCCCCGGCGAGCCGCTTGATGAAGTTGAAGGCCCGCAGGCGATCCCCGCGATCGGGCGGATAGGGCAGGCGAGAGGTGAGGCAGAGGATGCGCACGACGTCATGCCTCCTTGATCGCGGTCCGCTCGGTACGACCATCGGTCTTGATCCGCGCGACTTCCCTCACCGGCCGAGGACCTCGGCGTAGAGGCGGAGCAGCTCCTGCTGCATCGCCTCCGCATTGTAGGTCTGGCGCGCGGCCGCCAGGCCCTTGCCGCCCAGCTCGGCGCGCAGCGCGGGATCGCGGAGCTCGGTGATCGCCGCGGCAATGCGCGCGGGCGTCGTCTCGTCGATGACCAGCCCGCCCC
>VGXI01000140.1 GCA_016873475.1 bacterium
CCGCATCAAGAGCACCCTCGGCCTGCCCGTGCGCAACTTCCCCGTCGAGGCCCAGGTGCTCGAACGCCTGCGCGCGGGTTGCGCCGAGCGCGGCCTGGACCCCGAGGTAGGCGAGGCCCTGGCCGGTCTGCTCATCGATCACGCCGTGAAGCTCCAGGCCGGCCTCGTCGATCGCGCGGCCGGCGGCGAGCGTGGCGAGGCCGTGGTCGTCGGTGGCCGGGGCAAGATGGGCCGCTGGCTCTGCGGCTACCTGCGGGCGGGCGGCCATCGGGTGCGCGTGCTCGATCCCGCCGCGAGCCCCGGCGAGGCGGACAGCATCGCCGATCTCGAGGCCGCCGCCGGCGCCGACCTGCTCGTGCTCGCCACGCCGATTGCGAGCATCCCCGCGCTGCTCGCGGCGCTGGACTCGGCGCGCCATCGCGGCCTCGTGCTCGACATCGCCTCGCTGAAGTCGCCGCTGGTCGCACCCCTGCGCGCTGCGGCCGCGCGCGGCCTGCGCGTGGCCAGCGTGCATCCCATGTTCGGGCCGAGCGCCACCCACCTCATCGGCCGCAACGTGCTCTTCTGCGACTGCGGCGACCGGGCCGCGCTCGCGGCGGCCCCGCAGCTCTTCGTCGGCGTCGGCGCCCAGCTCGTGGAGCTGCCGCTCGAGGAACACGACCGTCGCATGGGCTACGTGCTGGGCCTCGCGCACCTCGTGAACATCCTCTACGGGCGCGTGCTGGGCGCCAGTGGACTGGACTACCGGCGCCTGGGCGAAGCGGCCTCGACCACCTTCGCCAAGCAGAATGCCACCGCCCGCGATGTGCTGCGCGAGAACCCCGACCTCTACTTCGAGATCCAGCAGCTCAACGCCAACACGCCTGCCCTCGCCGCGCAGCTTCACACCGCGCTCGACGAGACTCTCGGCGCCGTCGCGCGGGGCGATCGGGAGGCCTTCCGCCGCATCATGGACGCAGGCCGCACTTTCTTCTTGGGAGGATGATGATGAGGACACTCGGTGCCCGGACGCCGGGCTCTGCCCTGAACGCCGCCGCATTCCTCGGCCCGATGCGCGTGCCATTCCTGGCGCTGGTGCCCGCTTGCGTGCTGCTCGGCGTCGCCTGCGCCGCCCTGCGCGGCCCCATCGCCTGGGGCGACGCGCTGCTCGCCCTGCTCGGCGGGCTGGCCGCGCACATCGCCGTCAACGCCCTGAACGAGTGGGACGACTTTCGCAGCGGCGTGGACCTGCGCACAGAGCGCACGCCCTTCAGCGGCGGCAGCGGCACGCTGCCCGCGCATCCCGAGGCCAGCCGCGTGGCGCTGGGCATTGCGCTCGCCGCACTGCTGGTAACGGCCGCCGTGGGGCTGCGCTTCCTGCTGCGTTGGGGCTGGGGCCTGCTGCCGCTCGGCCTGCTCGGCCTGCTCACAATCGTCCTCTACACGCGCTGGCTCACGCGCTCGCCGCTGCTCTGCCTGCTGGCACCGGGCCTCGGCTTCGGCCCCTGCATGGTGATGGGCACGGACTACGCGCTGACCGGCTCGTACAGCGCGGCGGCCGGCGTCGCCTCGCTGGTGCCCTTCTTCCTCGTCAGCAATCTGTTGCTGCTGAACCAGTTCCCCGACGTCGCGGCCGACGCGGCCGCGGGGCGCCGCCACCTGATCATCGCGCACGGGATGGAGGCCGGCGTGCGCGTCTACGGGCTCTTCCTCGCCGGCGCCTACCTGAGCCTCGCCGCCGGCGTCGGGCTCGGCGTGCTGCCCTGGCCGGCCCTGCTCGGCCTGCTGACCGCGCCCCTCGCCTTCGCCGCCTGGCAGGGCGCGCGGCGTCACCACGCGAACGCGCCCGCGCTGATCCCCGCGATGGGCCAGAACGTGCTTATCAACCTGGCCACGCCCGCGCTCGTCGCCCTCGGCATCTTCCTGGGGCGCTAGCGGCGCATCTGGTAAACTCGGCCCATGCCCGAGCGATTCGTCAGCGAGGCCATCGTCCCCGAGGCCGGCGGCTTCGATGCCGTGGCCATGGCCACGGGCGAACCGGCGCCGCCCGCGCGCTTTTGCTGGCGGGGCCGCGAGTTCACGGTCGTCGAGCAAGTGGAGAGCTGGCGGGAGCTCACGCCGCGCAGCTTCGAGAGCGAACAGTACCTGCGGCGCCACTGGTTCCGCCTGCGCACGGCCTGCGGGGCGACGCTCGTCATCTACTTCCAGCGGCGCGCCCGCGATGCGGGGCGCGGGCCGCGCTGGTGGCTCTACACGATCGAGGAAGCCTAGAGCAGGATCAGCTTCACGCTTGCCTCGTGGCCGTCCGCCACGAAGCGCGCGAAATAGACGCCGGCCGCCTGCCGCTGGCCGCCCTCGTCGCGGGCGTCCCACTCCCAGCTCAGGAGTCCGCCCGGCAGCGCGCCCGCGTGGAGGCTCTTCACGCGGCGGCCCTGGAGGTCGAAGATCGCCAGGCTCGCCGCACCGGCGCCCTCGCCGCGGTAGCGCAGCACCGTGCGCGCCCGCAGCGGGTTGGGCGCCGCTGCCAGGCTGAAGCCCAGCGGCGTCGTCTCGGGCGCGCCGACCAGGGTGCCCGTGTTGAGGAAGAGATAGTTGCCCAGCGTCGAGTCCCAGTTCGTGCAGCCGAGGTCGAGGTCGCGCGAGTAGCGGAAGGCCACGGCGACCTGCGCGCCCGGCGCCGGGGCCGCGGCGAGGGCGAGCCAGCCCGTCGCCGGATGCAGCACGTACTCGCTCGCGGCGAGCGGCGTGCCATCGACGGTGACGCTCAGCACAGCGCGCACCGGCGCCGCCGCGAGCTGCACCCCCCGGCGCGCGCCGTCTCCCACCGCCACGGTCAGGCCGTTCGAGAGCAGACCGTCGTTGTCCACGTCCTCCCAAAAGAGGTTCTCGATCACGCTGCTCGTGCTGCTCTGCCAGACGGGCGCCGTGGTCAGCCCGCCGCCCGTGTTCTCGTAGAGGCGCACGGCGCCCCACCAGCGGCCGGCGGCGAGATCGCGATCGCCGTCGAGATCGAGGTCCACCCAGCTCACGTGCGAGCCGTAGCCGCCGTTGCTGCTCTGCCAGGCGGGCGTCGCGCCCAGCGCGCCGGCCGTGTTCGCGTAAACCTTGAAGCGGCCCGCGCCGCCGAGCTGGTTGTTGTCGGCCACGGCGAGGTCGGGCGTGCCGTCGCCGTTCCAGTCGCCAAAGGCGATCGTGTTCGCGTAGCTCGGCGTGTCGCCGCTCGTCCAGCCGGCCACGGTGTCGAGGCCGCCGCCCTCGCCATACCGATTGAAGTAGACGCGATTGCGGCTGATCTCGCCCGAGGCGGCGAGGTCGAGGTCGCCGTCGAGGTCGACATCGCACCAGGTGACGTCCAGCGCGTAACCGATGTCGCTGCTCTCCCAGGACGGCAGCGCCGGCAAGCTGCCGCCCGTGTTGAGGTAGACGCGCAGGCGCTCCGGATGCGCCTCGTAGGACTCCCCCGCCGCGCAGGCGAGGTCCAGGCGGCCGTCGCCGTTGACATCCCCCAGCGCGACGCTGAAGCAGTAGAGCGGCGTACCCGTGGACCAGACCGGCGTCGGCGTGAAACCGCCCGCGCCGTTGCCGAGGTAGAGCTTCGCCTTGCCAGGGTTGCCGAAGCCCGCGGGGCCGAGGTAGACGCCCACGACCAGATCGATGAGCCCGTCGCCGTTCACGTCGCCCAGGTCGAGATGGCCGTGGTAGTCGATGTCGCTCGAGCTCCAGGTTGGCGCGAGCGGCAGGCCCCCGGCACCATTGTTGCGGTAGACCACCACCGTCTGCCGCGCCATGTCGTTGCCGTTGGCGGCGACGAAGTCCACCCAGCCGTCGCCGTCGAGGTCGGCCCAACCGCCGCCTGTGGCGACGTGGCCCAGCGCCGTGCTGGTCCAGGCGGGCGTCGTGGCGAGGGGCATGTCGGCGCGAGCGGGGGCGGCCAGGCAGAGCGCGAATCCGAGCAGGGCGAGGCGGCGCATGGGGATCCTCCGATCAGGGCTGGGGCGCTGCTCCATTATAGCCCAGGCCCTGGTCGCCTGTCGCGTCCGCGTCCGCCGTCGCCGCATAGAGGTAGTAGGCTTCCGACGCCTCGATGGCCGGCGCGAAACTGGCGAGCGGCTTCAGATCCTCGCCCAGCGCCGCGGGCGGGAGCGGCAGGTTCGCCACGAGAAGGACCCGCCCGCGCTCGCGGGCGAGTCTCCGGGTCGCGCTCGCGATGTCGAGCGTGGGGTTCGGCGCACGTTGCGCGTTCCAAATGAGGAAGCTGCCCTGCCGGCCGCTCTCCGGATAGTGGATCGGCAGCGCCAGGCCCATGGCCACCGCCGACGCCGCGTAGTCGGGGTAGCCGATGAGGGCGCCGCGGTCCCAGCCGCTGGCCCGGATGAAGGCCGCGGTCTCACGGCTGCGGCTGAAGGGGTACCGCAGCTCGTACCAGGCAGCCGGCAGGCTGGCCGGCACTTGGAGCGCGAGCAGGAGCGTGAGCAGGGCGCTCTGGGGCGCGCGCCCGCTGCGCCGGGCTGCGGGGCGATGCTCGGCGGCCGCCAGGCTCTCGCCGAGCCAATAGGCGCCCAGCAGGGCCAGGAAAAGATGCCCATGGTGGCGGATGAAGCCCATGTACTTGACGGCGAGCAGCGTGCCGATCGCGGCGGCGGCGAGCGCGAAGCCGAGCAGAGCGAGTGGCCGCCGGCGCAGGATGAGGAAGGCAAGGAGCATCGCCAGGAGCGCCAGGAGAGCCTCCAGCCAGGGTAGGCTGCCCGGCGGCGAGATCGTCGAGAGCAGACTCGTGTTCCAGAAGTGCAGGGAGAGCTGCGGGATGGGCAGGAAGGCGTGCGCGGTGGCGCGCAGCAGGGTGGCCAGGGCCGGGTCGCGCCAGTGCCAGGCCGGCATGAAGCTCGCGTCGGGTGGCACGCGCACGTCGAAGACGCTGAGAACGAGGCCGCCCGCGAAGAGCAGCGCCCCGAGCGCCAGTGGGCCGCGCAGGTCCCGCTCACGCCCGGCCCGGCGCTGGGCGTGCAGTCCGCTGGCGATGAAGAGCGCCACGGCGAGCATCCCCGCGAAGGCATTCGCCTGGAGCATGACCAGCAGGCAGAGCTGCATCCAAAGCCAATAGCGCCGCCAGTCCCGGGCCAGCGCACAGAAGGCGAAGAGCGCCAGCACGCCCAGCGCGTAGTTGCGTGCGAGCACCGCGTACTCGTAGAGCAGGAAGTAGCCGAAGACCGCCAGCGCCTTCTGGAGCCCGCTGAGCGGTGCGCGCCAGATGAGCAGCGCGATCGCCATCGCCATCAGGATCAGGTGGAGCGCCTGCACGGCGCGGAAGTCGCTGCTGAGCCGCGTGAGCGCAAAGAGCAACAGGTACCAGCCGCTGGGGTGGCCCTCGTAGCGGGTCTGCGCGATCAGCTCGCCGAGGCTCGCGCTCTCCCGCGCGATGGACCAGGATTGCAGCTCGTCGCGCCAGGGCTCATGGGCGGCGAGCAGCGCCGCGGCGACGAGCAGGTAGGCGATGAGCAGGGCGAGCCGGCGCACGCGGATCCTCCCTTGCGCCGTGGCGAGGCGGCGCGGCCAGTATAGGCGAGCCCTGCCGGCATTCCCAGCGCGATCGCGGGCCGCGCCGGCCTAGTCGGTGGGCAGGCTGGAATCCACCGCCAGCGCCCAGCGCTGGATGCCGCCGAGCAGGTTGCCGACGATGCCGGGCAGCACGCCGAGCACGCCGCCCTCGGCGCAGTTGGGGATGGCGCCCGCGGGCGGCGGCACGGGAAAGACGCAGCGATAGCAGGGCCCGCGCCCGGCATGGAACACGGCGAGCTGCCCCTCGAAGCGGAAGATGCTCGCAGCGCCGGCTTGGGAGCTACCAGCTCCACTCGATGCCGGCACGCAGGGCGACGACGCTCTCAGTGTCGGCTTCGAGCGAGAGGTAGGGCGCCGTGGCAGCGCTGATTGGCCACTCCAGCTCGAACCCGGCGAGAGCGGCGTCGCTGCGGCCTTCGCCTGCCACGGGCTCGCTCTCGCCGAGAATCTCGCCGTAGAGTGACAGGTAGTCGTTCACGCTGAAGTCGAGCGCAAGGGTGTACAGGAACTGATCCTTCAGCGCCTCTCCGGCCGGCGACCCGTGGCTGACGAACTCGGTCTCCAGGGCCAGCTCCAGCTCGCCGTACTCCTTGGCGAGGATGGCGAGTAAGGAGTAGTCGGCCTTGCCGGTGCCGATCTCCCCGGCCCGGGCCGTGGGCAGCTTCAGCTTGCCGGCCAGCACGAGAGGCGGCCAAGGACCGCGCTCCTTCGCGAGGAGCCAGGACAGGGTGAGGTCCGCATCCCCCATGCCGCTGGCGCTCTCGCCCTCCGCCAGCTCCTGCCGCTCGTAGAAGACGGCCTCGAGCAGGAACTGCAGGCGCGCGCTCAGCGCGTACTGGACGCCGGTCTCGACGATCCAGGCGGAGGCGCCGCCGTCGCGCTCCAACTCGGCCGCGCTGTCCAGTGTGAACGCGCCGGCCTCCCCCATCGCCTGCGGCCCGCTCGCGTTGCGAGACAGGTTCGCCCAGGCCGGCAGCGGCAGAACCAGTACCCAGAGCAGGCCGATCACGATTCGTCGACGCCGAGCGGTGTTCGCGATTGACACGGTCACTCCTCCTCGCGTTGCGGGGCTCTCCTTGCCCCGAAGGTAGCGCCGGGAGATGACGCTCACCTTGCGTCGACATTGCCGTTCAGTCATGACCGCCGTTTCGCTGCGCTCCGCGCGGGCTGACCGAGTTGTCATCTCCGCGTCAGGTTCCGGCAAGCCGCCGCGCTTACCTTCAAGCCAAGCAGCTCGTGCGGTGCCCGGCGAGACCGCCGAAGCAATCGACGAGCGACGCAAGGAGACGAGCACGATGCCAACCGCCCCCGTTCGCCTGCGGACACGCAGCGCCGCCTTCACCTGCCTGGCCCTGCTCCTCGGCTGCCCGCCTCTGGCCGCCGAGACGGTGCCCCTCAAAGAGACCAAGCTCATCATCGAGCACAACGCCACCGATCGCGACACTGGATTCCAGGCCTTCGTCGACAGCGAGGGCTGGCAACGCCTCGAACTCATCGGGCCCCAGGGCGTCGTCCTGCGCTTCGAAGGCAAGGGCGAGCTGGGCGAGCTCGGCCTGACCGAGCTCTTCTTTGAAACCGTCGAACCCGAGAACGCCGCCAAGCCGATCGCCGAACTCCTCGAGGACCTGCCCGCGGGCACCTACACCTTCAAGGGTCGGGCGATGGCCGATGGCGAGGCGGGCGGCGAGATCCTCGGCACGGCCCAGCTCTCGCACGAGATTCCAGCCGGACCCCCGCTGCTCGCCCCCCCGGCGAATGCGACGGTGCCGGTCGCCGAAGTCGTGCTGCGCTGGGGCGCGGTGACTCAGACCATCGCCGGCAGGCCGATCGAGATCGTCGCCTACCAGCTCATCGTCGAGCGCAAGACGGATCCGCACCCCACGATGATCGGCAAGTGGGGCCTGAGCGCCTATCTGCCGCCGACGACGACGGCTCTCGCGCTCCCCGCCGGCCTCCTCGCGCCCGGTACGGACTACGAATGGGAAGTGCTCGCCATCGCGGCGAACGGGAACCAGACGCTCTGCTCGAGCCGCTTCCGGACGCAGTAGCGCGCTCACCGCGCGCTGCGCCGCAGATGGAGGGTGAAGGTGCTGCCCTGCCCTGGCGCGCTCACGGCGGTGAGGTCACCGCCGTGAGCGCGCGCGAAGGCGCGCGCCAGGCTGAGGCCGAGACCGCTACCCCGGCCGCTGCGGCTGGGATCCCCGCGGTAGAAGCGCTCGAAAACGCGCGGCAGCTCCGCTGCGGCGATGCCGCGGCCCGTGTCCCGCACCGCGAGCTGGACCTCACCGTCGCGCTCGGCGAGCGAAACCGTGACCCGCCCCCCAGCCGGCGTGTACTTGATCGCGTTGTCGACGAGATTGGCCACGATCCGCTGCACGCGGCTGCGGTCCGCGCGCAGGCTGCAGCGCAGCGGCGCCTCGACGGCGAGGGCGATACCGGCATCCTCGGCCACGGTCTGGAAGAGCTCCTGCGCCTCGCTGACCAGCGCCGTCAGATCCAGTTCCTCCAGTGCGAGCGGCGCCGCGCCGGCCTCGGCCTCGGCGATCTCCAGGCTGCTGTTGAGAATCGCCAGCAGGCGATCGCACTCCTCGGTGGTCGTGCCCGCGAGGGCGCTCCACTCCTCCCGTCCCGCGCTGGGCGATGCCGTGCGCTCGGCCGCCGCGCGCAGGCGCGTGAGCGGCGTGCGCAGGTCGTGGGCGAGGTTGTCCGTGACCTCGCGCATGCCGGTAACGAGCGCCTGGATGCGATCGAGCATCGCGTTGAAGGCGCGGGCCAGGCGGGCGAGCTCGTCCTCGCGCTCGCCGACCGGCACCCGCCGATCGAGGGCGCCGTCCGCGATCGCCAGGGCCGTGCGCCGCATCGTCTCCACGCCGCGCAGGGCGCGCCGCGCCATGAACCAGCCGATGGGCACGCCGAGCAGGAACACCGCCGGCAGTGCGTAGGCGAAGCCGCCGCGCAGCGCCGCGAGCAGGTCCTCCTCCTCTTCGAGGCTCTGGCCGAACTCGACCGCGTGGCCGCAGGCGAGGCGCACGGCCCCAACCCGCACCCCGTACTCGTGCCCGGGCAGCCTCAGCGTGCGCAACGGAGCCGTCTCGCCGGGCGCCAAACCGGCCAGCGCCGCGCGGTCCGCGGCGCTCGGGGGTTGAAAGCCTGCGCCCGTCAGCGCCTCGCCGCCGGGCGACC
>VGXI01000141.1 GCA_016873475.1 bacterium
TGACCTTGCGCCTCCGACCGCTCGAACTCGCCCGCTTGCAGTCGATGCTGGAGAAGATCCGCAAAGCCGGCGCCGCGACTGGTCGGCACCAGACTCGCGAGGAGCTTCTGCTCGCCGGACTGGACGCCCTCCTTGCGGGCCTGGAGATTCCCGAACGCAGCGCCAGTGAGAGCGCCGGTGAGCAGTTGCCACGTGGCAACTCCGCCCCGCCCTACCAGGTCGTGATCTATCGCTGCGAGGAGTGCGGCGCGGCGCGCCTGCCTGACGGCCGCCCGCTGGCGCCGGCGGTGGCCGCGCAGGCGGCCTGCGACTGCCGCGAGCAACGCGACGGCGAACCCAATCGCGCGTCGATCCCACCCGCCTTGCGCCGGCAGGTGCTCGCCCGCGACGGCCATCGCTGCCAGGCGCCGGGCTGCCGGGCCACGCGCTTCCTGGAAGTGCATCACCGCGAGCCGCGGCGACGGGGGGGTCGAAACAGCGCGGCGAACCTGATCACCCTTTGCGCGGCCTGCCACCGACTGCTGCACGAACGCGGCGCAGGGCTTGCCGTCGCACTGCCGGCAGCGGCCTTGCCGAGCACCGGCTGATCGCCGCCGGGCGAGGTCAGTCGATCGCCCACCTAGGCGAGCGCCGGCGCCTGGGACCCCGGCTTGAAACAAGGGCGCGGCTGGCGCGAATAGGGCCCTTCCGGCTCATGTAGTGCAGGCGTTTCCAGTGCCGCATTCCATCCAGCGCGGCGCTTCCCAGTCAGCGCGCGGAGGCAATCATGTTCAGTCTCGCCGTCCTCATCTTCGCTTTGCTCGGCGTAGGGCTCCTGCTCGGCCTCGTCTTCACGGTGCTGGGCCTGGTCTTCAAGCTCATCTTCCTGCCCCTCCAGATCGGCTTCTGGCTGCTGCGCGGCGTCTTCGGGCTGGCGCTGGGGGTGCTCGGCTTCCTCTTCTTCCTGCCGATCCTCGGTCTCGCGCTGCCCTTCCTGCTGGTGATCTTCGCGCTGCCGCTGGCCCTGATCGGGCTGATCATCTGGATCGTCAAGCGCAGCACGGTGAGCGGGTCGGGCGCGTGAGCCCCCTGCGCGAGCCGACGCGCTGCAGCTGGGCGGGCCAGGACTCCCTCTACCGCGCCTATCACGACTGCGAGTGGGGAGTGCCCGTCCACGACGATCGCCTGCTCTTCGAGTTCCTCGTCCTCGAGGGCGCGCAGGCCGGCCTGAGCTGGCGCACCATCCTGAACAAGCGCGAGCACTATCGCGAGGTCTTCGCCGCCTTCGAGCCGGTCAAGGTGGCTCGCTTCGACGCGCGCAAGATCGAGCGCCTGCTCGCCGATCCGGGCATCGTGCGCAATCGAGCGAAGGTAGCCAGCGCCGTCGCCAACGCGCGCGCCTTCCTCGCGGTGCAAAAAGAACAGGGCAGCTTCGATCGCTACCTCTGGGCCTTCGTGGGCGGCGCGCCGATCCAGAACCGCTGGCGCGCGCTCGCCGAGCTTCCCGCCGAGACCGCCGAATCGCGCGCACTGAGCAAGGACCTGAAGACGCGCGGTTTCAGCTTCGTCGGCCCGACGATCTGCTATGCCTTCATGCAGGCCGTGGGGATGGTCAACGACCACACGGTCGACTGCTTCCGCCACCGCGCGCTGCGCTGAGGCGCGCCCGCAAGGAGTCCCATGCGACTGCTCATCCTCGGTGGCACCGTCTTTCTCGGCAAGCACATCGCCGAGGCGGCGCTCGCAGCCGGCCACACGGTGACCCTCTTCAACCGCGGGCGCACGAACGCCGATACCTTCGCCGGCCGCGCGGGCGTGGAGACGATCCACGGCGATCGCGACGGCGGCCTCGCCGCGCTCGGCACGGGTACCTGGGACGCCGTCGTCGACACCAGCGGCTACCTGCCGCGCGTGGTGGGTCAGTCCGCGCACGCGCTGGCCGGGCGCGTCGAGCGCTACCTCTTCATCTCGACGATCTCCGTCTACGCGGATCCGCCGCCGGCCGGCGTGCATGAGGACTCGCCGCTCGCAAGCCTCGCGGATCCGAGCGTCGAGCTGGTGAACGGCGAGACCTACGGCGGCCTCAAGGTGCTCTGCGAGGCGGCCGTCCGCGCGGCGCAGGGAGCGCGCGCGCTGATCGTGCGGCCGGGACTCATCGTGGGTCCGGACGATCCCACCGATCGCTTCAGCTACTGGCCCCTGCGCGCGGCCCGTGGCGGGCGAATCCTCGCGCCGGGCCGGCCGGATGCGCCGACCCAGCTCATCGACGTGCGCGATCTTGCGGCGTGGACGATCCGCCTGCTCGCCGCGGGCAGGACCGGCGTCTTCAATGCGACGGGGCCGGCCGCGCCGATCGGCCTCGGCGAGCTGCTCGAGACCTGCCTGCGCGCCGTGGGCGGCGATGGCGAGCTGGTCTGGCTGGACGAGGCCTTCCTCCTCGAGCAGGGCGTGGTGCCCTTCACCGAGCTGCCCTGCTGGGTGCCCTCAGCGGGCGAGGGGCTCCTGCGAACCGCGATCGATCGCGCGCTGGCGGCGGACCTGCAATTGCGTCCGCTCGAAGAGACGGCGCGCGACACGCTGGCATGGCGCCAGCCACTCGTGGCAGCGCGGCCGCTGCGCGCGGGCCTGGACGCGGAGCGCGAAGCCGCGCTTCTGGCCGGCGCCGACGCGGGTTGAAGCTTCCCTCAATTTCAGGTACAATAACGGAGCCACTGTTCGGGTGACCGCCGAACGGGCCCAGCGCGTCCCGCGCGCCCTTCCCCATGGGCCTGTCAGTCGGAGGAGATAAGCCCGGCGTTTCGACAGCCCTGGAGGACGGAATGAAGAGATTGCTCACGATTCTGGCACTGCTGGCCCTCGCTGCCGGCCCCGCTCTGGCGCAGAACATCGGCGGCAGCACCGTCACCGTCAGTCCCAGCGAGGACAACAACGGCACCAGCACGCTCTGCTTCACGGTTACCAATGCTAGCACCGACTTCGAGTGGCTCACGGACGTGATCATCACCCTGCCCGCTTGCATGACCATCCTGAACACGCCGCCCGCGAGCGCGGCCCCCGCGCCCGGCTCGGCCGACTTCAACAGCGGCGCCACCGTGTCCTTCGGGGGCTACGGCACGAACATCGCCCACTGGAGCGGCGATGACGAGTTCGGCTACGGCTTCCTGCTGGGCGAGAACGCGGGCGTCTTTTGCGTCACGGTCTCGATCAACTGCGCCTGCGACAACAGCTACCCCATCGGTTGGACCCTGCTCGGCGACACCTTCGGCGCGCCTCCGCACACCGCCACGGGTTCGCTGAGCTTCCTCGTTCTCTGCAGCACGCCTGCGGCGTCCAGCAGCTGGGGCGATGTGAAGTCGCTCTACTAGTCTCTGCGGATGCGGGGCGATCGCCTGGTGGACTCCTCGACCCCCGGCTTCGGCCGGGGGTTTTTCTTCGGGGGAAAGTGCCGCGCGGATCAGGGCGCCGAACGCCAGAGCGCGCGGCCCGCGGCGTCGATGATGAGCAGCCGCTCGTCCTCGATGACCAGCGCCACGCCATGCGCGAAGGGCGTGCCCGCGGCGTAGCGCGGCGCGATGCGCGCCTGCCCCGCGCGATCGACGTAGCCGATCAGCCCCTCGACCTGCACGGCGGCCAGCCCTTCGCTGAAGGCCATGCCCTCCTCGTAGCGGCAGGGGATCACCAGGCGGCCCCTGCGATCGACGAAGCCCACGCGACCGCCCTCGGTGACGGGCGCCAGGCCTTCGCGGAATTCGCCGGCGTACTGGAAGCGCGGCGCGATGGCGAAGGTCCCGGTGCTGTCGATGAAGCCGACGGCCCGGCCGTCCAGGCTCGCCGGCGCGAGCCCCTCGGCGAAGGCGCCGCTCCAGGCGAAGCGCGGCGTGACCACCCAGTTGCCGCGCCGGTCGATGTAGCCGCCCAGCGAATCGACGACGGCCATGCAGCGCCCCTCGTGGAAGGCGTCGACGCCGCGGTAGAGCGGCGCGATCACCAGCGTGCCGGCTGGATCGATGAAGCCGATGCGCTGGCTGTCGGGCGAGACCGCGGCCAGGCCCTCGCTGAAGGCCTCGGCCCAGGCCCAGCGCGGGGGGCTCTGCTCGCGACCGGCCGCATCGAGATAGCCCCAGCGCCCACCGCGACGGAAGGGCCGGCGCCCCTCGCGCAGCGCGCCGAGCGTCTCGAAGCGGGTCTCGCTGGCGTACTCGCCGCTCAGCGCGAGCAGCCGCCAGGCGCCGGAGTCGTCCTGCAGGGGCAGCGGGCCGAGGGCTTCGGCGATCTCCGCGGCGGGCAGCCGCGCGGCGTCCAGGAGCAGCGGGTAGCGACGGAGCTGGCCGCCGCCCAGATCGACGAGGCGCGAGGGCAGCGCGCGGTAGAGCGCGAGCACCTTGCGCGGCGGCAGCTCGCGGTGCGCGAGCAGCAGCGCGCCGAGCAGCGCGCGATCGGCCCCGGCGAGGCGCAGGCTGTCGGCGGCGGCGGCCGGCGCGGCGGCCAGGAAGGGGTCGTCCTCGACGAGCGAGACGCGCCAGCCCGGCACGAGCCCCTCGCCGCGGAAGGCGTCGGCGGGGGGCGGCGCGCTTCCCGGCGCGAGGGCGAACAGGAGGCGACGGTTCTCACCCTCGAGGAGGAACTCGCCGCCGGGGCGCAGGCGCGCGGTGGCCAGCGCCGCCTCCGCGCCGGCGCTGATGCCGAGCAGGGCGCCGGCGTCCAGGACCGCCACGCTGTCGGCGTCGGCCGCGGTCGCGCCGCGCGCCGCGGCGAGATCCAGGCGCAGCAGCGGCCGTCCGGCCAGGGTGGCCAGACGATTGCGCTCCCAGTCCGCCGGCGCTCGGCGCTCGGGCTCCCAGAGCAGGCGGCCTTCACGGGAGACGTAGTTGGGGCCGATCTCCGTTTCCACGGGCGCCCAGTCGCCGCGGAAGGGCCCCGCCCAGACGAAGCGCGGCGCGATGGCGAGGCCGCCCGCGGCGTCGATGTAGCCCCAGCGCGCAGCGTCCTCGGGCAGGGCGGGGGCGAGGGGCGTCGGGTGCGCGTCGAAGTCGCCGGCCTGGCGCAGGCGCGCGGGGACGACCAGCGCGCCCGTCGGGTCGATGAAGCCGAAGAGCGCGGCGTCAGCCGGCTTGACCAGCGCGCGGCCGCCGCTGAAGGCCCGCGCATAGGCGAACTCGCCGGGGAAGGCCTCGCGACCGTCGGGCCTGACGTAGCGGTAGCGGTCGCGGGCGTTCGAGTAGCTCTCGATGCAGTTCTCGGCGACGCGCGCGCCCAGGCGCTGGCTGCTCGCGAAGCGCTCGCGGCCCTTGCGGTCGATCACGCGGTGGTCGAGCGGATTGAAGACGACGACGGCCAGGCCCCCGTGGAACTCGCCGCTGAAATCGGGCAGGCGCGGCAGCTCGATGGCGAACTCGCCGCGGGGGTCGATGTAGCCGCGCCGGCCGGGCTCGCCCTCGCTCGCGGCGGCGAGTCCCTCGCTGAAGTCGCCCGCGCTCTGGAAGCGCGCCGCGATCGCCACGCGGCCCTCGGCGTCCAGGAAGCCGTAGCGCGGGCCGGCGGGCGTGTCGCTGCGGAAGCGCGCGCGGCCCTCGCGGAAGTCGCCCAGCTCGGGGTGGACGAGCGGGATCACCACCCGGCCCGCGGCGTCGATCGCCCCGTAGCGGCGCGTCTCGACGGGACCCGTGCCGACCACGGCCAGGCCCTCGGCGAAGCGGCGGGCTTCGTCCCAGGCGAAATCGAGGCGGATCTCGCCGGCGGGAGTGGCATAGCCCTCGCGGCCGGACAGGCGAACGGGCAGCAGAGCCTCGGGATCGGCGGTCTCGCCGCAGCGCCCGCAGCCTGCGAGCAGGGCGAGCAGGGGCCAGAGCAGATGGCGGCGGGCGCGCGGCATGGGGCTCCTCGGCGGACGGCGTGCGGGCAGTCTAGGTCGGGCGGCGCGGGCTGTCGAGCCTGCCGTGAATTGGGCTTGCCTGCGCGCGGCCACGGCGCTAGTGAAAGGGGGGTCCGCGCCGAAAGGACGCCGCCGTGCAGTTCACGCCCACCGCGATCCCCGACGTGATCCTCGTCGAGCCCCGGGTCTTCGACGAGGAGCGCGGCTTCTTCATGGAGACCTGGCAGGCGCGCCGCTTCGCGGCGGCGGGGCTGGACCTGCACTTCGTCCAGGACAACCACAGCCGCAGCGCGCAGGGCGTGCTGCGCGGCCTGCACTACCAGGTGCAGCAGACGCAGGGCAAGCTGGTGCGCGTGGTGGCGGGGGAGGTCTACGACGTGGCGGTGGACCTGCGCCGCGGCTCGCCGACCCTGGGCCGCTGGGTGGGCCTCACGCTCTCGGCGGCGAACAAGCGCCAGCTCTGGATCCCGCCCGGCTTTGCCCACGGCTTCTACGTGACGAGCGAGGCGGCCGAGTTCCTCTACAAGTGCACGGACTTCTACGCCCCCGAGCACGAGCGCAGCCTGCGCTGGGACGATCCCCAGCTCGGCATCGCCTGGCCGCTGGTGGGGGGCGCGGCGCCGACCCTCTCGGCCAAGGATGCCGCCGGGGTGGCCTTCGCCGAGGCGGAACTTCTGGACTAGCGAAACCCTTGTCGCGTCGCAGGTTTTTGGGCTAGCCTCCCCCCAACGACCGACGGCCGGAGGCATCCATGCCCCACTGCGCGCTGCGCGCGCTGCTCGCCGCTGCGCTCTGCCTGCTCGCAGCGGTGGCGCTGGCACAGGGGCCCACGCCCACCCCGGAACAGCTGGAGATGCTGAGGCAGCTCTCCCCCGAGCAGCGGGCGAAGCTGATCGCGGACTACGGGCTCGATCCGAGCCTGCTCGATCAGCCGGGCGCCGCGGCCGCGCGCGACGCGAGCGCGCCCGAGCTGGTGGCGCCGCGCAAGCCGGCCTTCGCCGCCGACACGACGCCGGTGCCGTCCGCGCTGCCGCCCGCGCCGCCGCTCGAAAAGCTGCCGGCCGGCGAGGGCCTCGCGGGCCAGGCCGAGCTGCGCCAGGCCTTCGCGAATTTCCTCTCGGGCAGCGCACCGCTCGCCGTGGACGAGCGGCTGCGGCCCTACGGCTACGATCTCTTCGCCGGGGCGCCCAGCACCTTCGCGCCGGCCACGGACATCCCCGTCGGGCCGGACTACGTGATCGGCCCGGGCGACGAGCTGCACGTGCAGCTCTACGGCAAGACGAACCTGAGCACGGATCTCATCGTCGATCGCGACGGCCTGATCGCCTTCCCCGAGCTGGGGCCGATCCCGGTGGCGGGCCAGAGCTTCGCCGAGCTGCGCGAGAACCTGCAGCGCGAAGTCGGCAAGCGCATGATCGGCGTCGCGGCGAGCATCACGCTCGGCCGCCTGCGTTCGATCCGCATCTTCGCGCTGGGCGAGGTGTTCCGGCCGGGCAGCTACACGGTGAGCGGCCTGGCGACGCTGACCAATGCGCTGTTCGCGGCGGGCGGCGTGACCGAGATCGGCAGCCTGCGCAAGATCGAGCTGCGGCGGGCGGGCGAGCTGGTCTCGCGGCTGGACCTCTACGACCTCCTGATGGAGGGCGACACGAGCGCCGACGCGCGGCTGCAGCCGGGCGACGTGATCTTCGTGCCGCCGGTGGGGCCGATGGTGGGCGTGGCCGGCGAGGTGAAGCGGCCGGCGCGCTACGAGCTGATGGGCAAGGGCGATGCCGGCGAGCTGATCGCCCTGGCCGGCGGCCTGACGGCCAGCGCGCACACCGAGCTGATCCAGCTCGACCGCTTCGAGAACGGCAGTCGGGTGAGCGTGGACTTCTCCCTCGCCGCGGCGGCTCGCTGGCCGCTCAAGGACGGCGACCTGCTCAAGGTCTTCCCGATCACGGGGCAGGAGGAGCAGGTCGTCTGGCTGGCGGGCAACGTGCGCCGGCCCGGCAAGCGGCAGTTCGTGGACGGCATGCGCCTGCTCGATCTGGTCGGCGGGCCGGACGACCTGCTGCCGGAGACGCACTTCCCCTACGGGCTCATCGAGCGCGAGAACCCGCTGGACCGCGAGCCCGAGTACCTGGCCTTCGACCTGGGCGCGGCGCTCCTGGACGGCGATCCGCTGGCCGATCTCGCGCTGCGCGATCGCGACCGCGTGTTCGTCTTCCACCGCGCCTACTTCCGCGAGCAACCGAAGGTGAAGGTGCGCGGGCGGGTGCAGGAGCCGGGCGAGTACGTCTTCCGCAAGGACATGCAGGTGCTCGACCTGCTGCTAGCCGCCGGCGGGCTCTTGCGCGACGCTTGGCTCGCCGAGGCCGAGCTCTTCCGCACGAACCCGGCGAGCCTGGACGTGACGCGGATCCCGCTCGATCTGCGCGGCGTGCTGGCGGGCGATCCGACGCAGAACCTGGTGCTGCAGGACCTCGACGAGCTGATGGTGCACTCGATCTGGGAGTTCAAGCAGCCGCAGACGGTGGAAGTGCTGGGCGAGGTCAACTATCCGGGCAACTACCCGCGCTTCGAGGGCATGCGCGTGAGCGACCTCATCTTCGCCGGCGGCAGCCTCACCGAGGAGGCCTACCGGGAGAAGGCCGAGCTGACGGGCTATGCGATCATCGGG
>VGXI01000142.1 GCA_016873475.1 bacterium
GGGGAGCAGGAGGACCTCGCCCCCGTCCGGCGCCAGCCCGTAGAGCGCGTAGCGCCAGTCGCCGGCGGGCGGGGTGTCGCGGAACGCGTAGTCCCAGGCTCCGCTCGCTCCTGCCCGCGGCAGGAGCGGCTCGGCGTTCAGGGGCGAGCGCCGCGCCGGCGTCTCCTCGCGGATCGCCGCCAGCAGCGCGTCGCGGCCGAGCAGGCCGGCCGCGTAGCGCTCGGCCTGCGCCCGCCGCACCGCGCGGGCGTCCCCCGGGCCGGCCGGCAGCCGGTAGAGGTTGCAGGCGAGCGGCTCCGTGCAGCGCCAGCTCAGCGCGACGGCAGCGCCCGCGAGCAGCGCGTCGCCGCTCGCGATGGCCAGGGGCGGCACGGCCGTCAGGTCGGCGCCGCCTTCGATCGCGAAGGCCCAGCCACCGCCGTTCAGGTACTGCGTGCCGGCGAGCACGTCGGGGCCGCCGGTGCCGGAGAGGTCCGCCGTGCCGCGCACGCTGTAGAGCCGCTTGCCGGCAGCGAACATCCAGAGCGTGTCGCCGTCGGCGCCGCTGAAGAGGTAGACCTTCGTGTCGAAGGAGCCGCCGACGACCTCGTCCACGCCGTCGCCCGTGAGATCGTCCACGCGGTCCACGGCCCAGAAGTCGCCGCCGTTGAGGGTGCCCGCCCAGGACTGCCAGATCAGAGCGCCGGTGGCGCCGTCGATCACGCGCAGGGCACGCTCCCAGGACCCGATGGCGATGTCGCGGGCGCCGTTGCCGTTGACGTCGCTCAGCGTGACCAGGCGCATGACGTAGTTGTAGCTGCCGTTGTCGAAACTCCAGCGCACGGTGCCCGTGTCGCCGTCCAGGCACTGCACCTGGGCGCCGGCCGACCAGCGGCCCACCACCAGCTCGGCGAGGCCGTCGCCGCTGATGTCGTCGATCACCGTGGCGCAGTGGTTGCTCGAGCCCAGGTTGCGGAACCAGATGAGCTGGCCGACGGGCCCCGCGCTGCCGCCACTCACGCAGTACACGTTGACGTCGTTGTCCCCGGCGACGAAAAGCAGGTCCTGGACGCCGTCGGCGTCGAGATCGGGCAGGGCGAGCGCGCGGTAGAGGGCATCCTGGGCGGGGAAGCGCCAGACGACGCTGCCGTCGGCGCCGCTGAGCAGGTAGCCGCAGTTGGCGTCGCTGCCCAGCGCGCAGGCCCCCCACCTCGGGGAGCCCATCGCCCGTGCGGTCGGCGATCCAGCTCACGTCGTAGACCCAGCCCGAGGCCGACTGCAGGTAGGAGTCGAAGGTCCACAGTAGGTCCCCCGTGCGGCCGTCCACGGCGTGAACGCTGCGATTGCCCCAGGCCGTGCCGAGCAGGACGTCGGGGAAGCCGTCGCCCGAGAGATCGGGGCAGGTCTCGAGACAGGAGTCGCCGTAGCCGCCGCCGTCACTCGCCCCGCTCTGCGGGCGGATCGACCAGAGCACCGGCGGCGGGTCGCCCTGGCCGCCCGAGAGCAGGTAGAGGTGGTCGCCGACGGCACCGGCGTCATAGGTCTCCACCACGATGTCGCTGAAACCGTCGCCGTCCACGTCCGGCAGCGTGGCCATCGCGTTGATGTCCTCGATGCCTTGGAAGCGCCAGAGCTGGTCGCCGCCGGCGGCGAGGGCGAGGGCGGGCAGGCAGACGAGGGCGACCAACAGCGATACACGACAGGGCATCACCGACCTCCTGGGGCCTCAAGTATAGCGCCGCCACAGCCCCCCAACCAGTTGGCGTCATGCCGCAGGAGCCGCGAGATAACTCACCTAGGAATAAAGGCTTTGCTCCCTGGCACACTCAGGCGCCCCTCAGTAAATTGGGTCCGGAATTCCACATGGAGGGTCCAGCATGAGCCGGAGCAGCGTGACCATCGACGGCAACGAGGCCGCGGCCTACGTCGCCCACAAGGTCAACGAAGTCATCGCCATCTACCCGATCACGCCCAGCTCGAACATGGGCGAACTCGCGGACGACTACTCGGCCCAGGGGGAGAAGAACATCTGGGGCACGGTCCCCACCGTGGTCGAGATGCAGAGCGAGGGCGGCGCGGCCGGCGCCGTGCACGGCAGCCTGCAGACCGGCGCCCTGACGACGACCTTCACGGCCTCGCAGGGCCTGCTCCTGATGATCCCGAACATGTACAAGATCGCCGGCGAGCTGACCGCGACGGTCTTCCACGTCTCCGCGCGCACGCTGGCCACGCACGCGCTCTCGATCTTCGGCGACCACAGCGACGTGATGAGCGTGCGCCAGACCGGCTGGGCGATGCTCGCCAGCGGCTCGGTGCAGGAAGTGATGGACAGCGCGATCATCGCCCAGGCGGCCACCCTCGCCGCGCGCGTGCCCTTCCTCCACTTCTTCGACGGCTTCCGCACCAGCCACGAAGTTCTAAAAGTCGAGCAGCTTGCGCTGGACGATCTGCGCGCCATGATCGACGAGGATCTCGTGCGCGCCCACCGCGCGCGGGCTCTCAGCCCCGACCGGCCGCAGCTGCGCGGCACGGCCCAGAACCCGGACGTCTTCTTCCAGGCCCGCGAGGCAGGCAATCCCTTCTACGCGGCCTGCGCCGGCCACGTGCAGACCGCGATGGACCGCTTCGCCGCCCTCACCGGCCGCCGCTACCACCTCTTCGACTACGAGGGCGCGCCCGACGCCGAGCGCGTGCTCGTGCTGATGGGCTCCGGTGCCGAGACCGCCCACGAGACGATCGACGCCCTCACGGCCAGCGGCGAGAAGGTCGGCGTCCTCAAGGTGCGCCTCTACCGGCCCTTCGCGGCGGCCGCCTTCCTCGCCGCCCTGCCGCGCTCCGTGAAGGCGCTCGCCGTCCTCGACCGCACGAAGGAGCCGGGCGCCCTCGGCGAGCCGCTCTACCAGGACGTGCTCACGAGCCTGCTCGAAGCGCAGCAGGCCGGCGGCCTGCCCTTCGCGATGCCGCGCCTGGTCGGCGGCCGCTATGGCCTCTCCTCGAAGGAGTTCACGCCGGCCATGGTCCGCGGCGTCCTCGACGAGCTGGCGCGGCCCGCACCGCAGAACCACTTCAGCGTCGGCATCCGCGACGACGTCAGCGGCAGCTCCCTGGATTACGACCCGCAGTGGACGATCGCCGACAAGGACACCTTCCAGGGCATGTTCTACGGGCTGGGCGCCGACGGCACCGTGGGCGCGAACAAGAACAGCATCAAGATCATCGGCGAGAACACCGAGAGCTACGCGCAGGGCTACTTCGTCTACGACTCGAAGAAGAGCGGCTCGATGACGATCAGCCACCTGCGCTTCGGCAAGAAGCCCATTCGCGGCAGCTACCTGATCCAGGACGCCGACTTCGTCGCCTGCCACCAGAGCGTCTTCCTCGAGAAGTACGACATGCTGCTCAAGGCGAAGCCGGGCGCGGTCTTCCTGCTCAACACCCAAGCGGGACCGAGCGAGGTCTGGGACACCCTGCCGAAGAAGGTGCAGCAGACCGTCATCGACAAGCGCATCAAGTTCTACGTCATCGACGCCTACAAGGTGGCCGCCGAGACGGGCATGGGCCTGCGCATCAACACGATCATGCAGACCTGTTTCTTCGCGATCAGCGGCGTCCTGCCCCGTGAGGAGGCGATCGGGCACATCAAGACGGCGATCAAGAAGACCTACGGCAAGCGCGGCGAGGAGGTCGTGCGCCAGAACTACGCCGCCGTCGACAGCACGCTGGCCGGCCTGCACGAGGTGAAGGTGCCTGGCGCCGTGACGAGCACGCGCGAGCTGGCGCCCGCCGTCGCCGCCGCGGCGCCCGCCTTCGTGCGCGAAGTGACCGCGCGCATCATCGCCGGCTTCGGCGACGAGCTGCCCGTCAGCGCCTTCCCGCCCGACGGCAGCTTCCCCACCGACACCGCGCGCTGGGAGAAGCGCGCCATCGCCCTCGAGGTGCCGGTCTGGGACCCGAAGACCTGCATCCAGTGCAACAAGTGCGCGCTGATCTGCCCGCACGCGGCGATCCGACCCAAGGTCTACGCCCCGGCCGCCCTCGCCGGCGCCCCGGCCGGCTTCAAGCACACGGAGGCGAAGGGCAAGGAGCTGGCCGGCCTCGCCTACTCGCTGCAGGTGGCGGGCGAGGACTGCACGGGCTGCGGCCTCTGCGTCCACGTCTGCCCGGCCAAGAACAAGACCGAGGTGCGCCTGAAGGCGATCAACATGGAGCCCCTGGCGCCCATCCGCGCCCAGGAGCGCGCCAGCTTCGACTTCTTCCTCTCGCTGCCCGAGCCGGACCGCCGCGAGCTGGCGCTGACCAGGGTGAAAGACAGCCAGTTCCTGCGCCCCCTCTTCGAGTTCAGCGGCGCCTGCGGCGGCTGCGGCGAGACGCCCTACGTCAAGCTGGCCTCTCAGCTGTTCGGCGATCGCATGGTGGTGGCCAACGCCACCGGCTGCTCGTCGATCTACGGCGGCAACCTGCCGACCACGCCCTGGGCCCAGGACGCCGCCGGTCGCGGTCCCGCCTGGTGCAACAGCCTCTTCGAGGACAACGCGGAGTTCGGGCTCGGCTTCCGCCTGAGCATCGACAAGCAGCGCGAGATGGCCCGCGAGCTGCTCGGCGCCCTGCGGGAAGCGGTCGGTGGCGATCTGGCCGAGGCTCTGCTCGCCGCGCCGCAGGGGAGCGAGGCCGACATCCACGACCAGCGCGAGCGCGTGGCGAAGCTGAGGGAGCGCCTGGCCGCGCTCTGCGACCCGCGCGCCCGGCGCCTGGCCGACCTGGCCGACATGCTCGTCAAGAAGAGCGTCTGGATCATGGGCGGCGACGGCTGGGCCTACGACATCGGCTACGGCGGCCTCGACCACGTGCTGGCCTCGGGCCGCAACGTCAACGTGCTCGTGCTCGACACCGAGGTCTACTCGAACACCGGCGGCCAGATGTCCAAGTCGACGCCGATGGGCGCCGTCGCCAAGTTCGCGGCCAGCGGCAAGCCGGCCGGCAAGAAGGACCTCGGCCTGATGGCGATGAGCTACGGCAGCGTCTACGTCGCCCAGGTGGCGATGGGCGCCAACGACGCCCAGACGGTGCGCGCCTTCGTCGAGGCCGAGGCCTACGACGGGCCGTCGCTCATCATCGCCTACAGCCACTGCATCGCCCACGGCATCGACATGGGCAAGGGCACGGACAACCAGAGGGCCGCCGTCCAGAGCGGCCACTGGCTGCTCTACCGCTTCGACCCGGAGCGGGCGGCGGCGGGCGAGAACCCGCTCCAGCTCGACAGCAAGGCGCCGACGATGGCCCTGAAGGACTACGTCTACCAGGAGACCCGCTACAAGATGCTCACCAAGAGCAAGCCCGAGGTGTCCGCGGCCTTGGTCGAACAGGCGCAAGCGGGCGTGCGCGCCCGCTGGCACCTCTACGAGCAGCTCGCCGGGCTCCACTTCGAGGGCGGCAACGGCGACGACAAGGGCGGCGGCAAGCCGACCCCCACCACCAGCGACGACTGACGGGAGGAACCGCAATGGAGATGCAGACCCGCTACCTCGGCCTGGCCCTCAAGAACCCGCTCATCTCGTCGGCCTCGCCGGTGAACCTCGACCTCGACGCCGCCCGCCGCTGCGAGGACGCCGGCGCCGCGGCCATCGTCATGCCCTCGCTCTTCGAGGAGCAGATCCTCGCCGAGTCGCGCGAGCTGGACCACTACCTGACGCATGGCACCGAGAGCTACGCCGAGGCGCTCAGCTACTTCCCGGCCCGGAGCGACTACCGCCTCGGCCCCGAGCGCTACCTGAAAACGCTGCGAGCGCTCAAGCAGAGCCTGGCGATCCCCGTCATCGCCAGCCTCAACGGCGTCTCCGAGGGCGGCTGGACCGCCTACGCGCGACACCTCGAGGAGGCCGGCGCCGACGCCATCGAGCTGAACGTCTACTTCATCCCCACCGACCCGCGGCTCTCAGGCCGCGAGGTGGAGCAGATCTACGTCGACGTGCTCAGCAGCGTGAAGGCGACCGTGAAGATCCCGGTCGCGATCAAGCTCAGCCCCTTCTTCAGCAACATGGCCGAGATGGCGGCGCGCCTGGACGCGGCAGGCGCCGATGGCCTCGTCCTCTTCAATCGCTTCTACCAGCCGGACCTGGATCTCGACGAGCTGGTCGTGCGGCCGAACATCCTGCTCAGCACGCCGCAGGCCATGCGCCTGCCCCTGCGCTGGATCGCCATCCTGCACGGGCGCCTGCGGGCGAACCTGGCGGCGACGAGCGGTATCCACACGCCGATCGACTGCCTTTCAAGATGCTGATGGCCGGCGCCGACGCCGTCATGCTCGCCTCGGCGATCTACGCCCGCGGGCCGGAGGTCTTCGGGGAGCTGCTCGCCGGCATGCGCGCCTGGATGGAGGAGCGCGAGTACGAATCGGTCGAGCAGCTCAAGGGCAGCATGAGCCAGAAGTCGGTGGCCGAACCGGCCGCCTACGAGCGCGCGCTCTACGTGCAGGCGCTGCAGCGCTTCACCGGACGCGCCGGCTAGCGCCCGCCCCGCGCCGCCTCTTCGTCGCGAAAGGGAGTCCCAGGCTCGAGTCCCTGCTCAGCCCCCGAACGGTCGCCATCGTCGGCGCCTCCGCCACGCCTAGCAAGGTGGGCCACGCCATCCTCGCGAACCTGATCGCCGCCGGCATTCCGGGACGCATCGTGCCGGTGAATCCGAAGGCCGACACCCTGCAGGGCCTGCCCTGCGCGCGCAGTCTCGCCGAGCTGGAGGGGAAGCCGGACTTCGTGGCCATCGCCGTCCTCGTCCTCGCCGTCGAGGGGATCCTCGTCGATCGCAGCGTCCAGGTCGTCGTCGGGCTGGGCGCTGAGCAGGCGGTTGCCCCCGGCCGCGCCGGCGAAGCTCGCATAGATCGTGTCCGTCGCGCGGTCGCCGGGATGGGGGAACTCGGGGTCCGGCCAGGCCGTGCTCACGCTGGGCAGGCCGCTGCGGCGAGCGCCGACCCAGACGCCGGCGATGTAGAGGAACTCGACGCCGCTTCCCCGCGGCCACTGCGCGGAGGGCGCCCAGGACATGTCGAGGTTCTCGCGGGGAAGGAGCCGAAGAGCCCGTAGCTGTGACGTTGAGCTGCAACTCGCCCACGCTGTGGACGAAGCGACCGTCCAGGACCTTCGTGCCCAGGGCCGGCGGCACGGTCGCGGCCGCGCCCCGCGCCCACGCAGCGCCCGGGAGCGCGAGGGCAAACGCCATGATCAGCGCCAGCGTTGGCGAAGAAGCAGGGGGCACGCCCGCCCTCCCGGCATCGCGAGTGCAGGCAAGCTAGCACGGCGCCAACGCCGCAACCGGCCTGGCGTTGGCCTACTTGAGCAGGAGGAGGGCGCGACTCGCCTGGCGGCCCGCGGCGTCCAGTCGGCAGAAGTAGACGCCCGAGGGGAGGGGGCGGCCTGCGGCGTCCAGGGCCTCCCAGCGCAGGCGGTGCTCGCCGGCGGCGAGCGGCGCCGCGGCCAGCGGCCGCGCCACTTCACGGCCCTGCACGTCGAAGACACTCAGCGTCACCGTCGCGGGCGCGGGCAGGCCGAAGCGCAGCTCGGTCGCCGGATTGAAAACGGGTTCGGGTGGTTCGGCGCCAGGTAGAAGCTGCCGGGCGCCGGCGGGTTCGCCGTCAGCGTGCAGCCGACGCCGTAGACGCCCATCAGCACGCCACAGGCATTGTTCTCCGGCACGCAGGGCGAGGCATCCGCGAGCTCGTAGTCGAGGCCGGTGATCACGCAGTAGAGCGGGTCCTCGGCAAGGCAGTCGGCGCCTGGCGCCTGGGCATGGCCGCCGTAGGGCGCCGCCCCGTTGCCGAAGATGTCGCTGCAGCTCCAGGTCGTCGTCGACGGCGCGTCCGCCTCGTAGAGCGCGCCGCCGGTGGCCGCCCCGTTGAAGCTCACGATCAGCCGCTGCAGCGTGAGCTGGGCGCCGTAGGCGAGGGCCAGCGCCCCCCCCCGCGCGGCGCTGTTGTCGCTGAGTGTGGACTGGACGAGCTGGGTCGTGCTGCCGCTGAAGTAGGCGGCGCCGCCTTCTTCCAGGGCCGCGTTGTCGTGGATGAGCAGGCCGCCGAGCAGGGGCGCGCCGCCGAAGACGGCGAGCCCGCCGCCGTTGCCGTAGACCTGGCCGTAGGCCTCGTTGTCCCGCAGCGTGAGGTTGCTCACCTGGGACTGGGAGTTGCCCAGCACGAGGCCGCCGCCGGCGCCCTTCGCGCGGCAGGCCTCGATGACGAGATTGCGCAGGGTCGGCGAGGCGCCGCTGACGCGGATGCCGCCGCCGTTGAAGGACTCCCACTCGTAGAAGACGTGGCCGTTGCGGATCGTGAAGCCGTCCACGATCGCGCCGGGGCCTTCGCCGTCGTTGAAGTCGAAGCCGCGGCCGGCCAGCTCGCAGTCGATGACCGTCGAGGCCGCGCCTTGCTCGCTCAGCAGCCGGATCGCGCGGCCCCCGAAGTCGAGACGCTTGTTGGCATTGCCGTGGTAGATGCCGGGCGTGACCAGCACGGTGTCGC
>VGXI01000143.1 GCA_016873475.1 bacterium
AAAATCCGGCCCTCCATGACGAGCGCAACCCCCATCTCCAGCTCGCGCTCGCGCTCGGCGGTCCACAGCGCCGCGCTCATGCGCGCCTCCACCGCCGCGCGCAGGCGGCGGCCGAGCTGCTCGCGGCGGCGCAGCTCGAGCCGGCCCTCGCGCGCGAGGAAGTCGCGGTGCGCTTCGATCGCGTCCACCAACTCCGCGACGCCGCGATCCGCCGTCGCCACGCACTGGAGCACCGGCGGGCGCCAGCCGTCCAGCGCACCCCGCCGCATCAGGCTGGCCTCCAGCTCCATGGCGAGCGCGGCCGCGCCCTCGCGGTCGGCCTTGTTGATCACGAAGAGATCGCCGATCTCCATCAGGCCCGCCTTCATCGTCTGGATGCCGTCGCCGCTCTCGGGGGTGAGCAGCACCACCGTAGTGAAGCAGTTCAGGGCGATGTCCAGCTCGCTCTGGCCCACACCCAGCGTCTCGATGAGGATGCGCTCCGCGCCCGCCGCGTCGAGCAGGTCGGCCACGGCCTCGGTCTGCCGCGCGAGCCCGCCGAGGGAGCCCCGGCTGCCCAGGCTGCGGATGAAGATCTCCGGGTCCCGCGCCGCCTCGTGCATGCGGATGCGGTCGCCGAGCAGGGCGCCGCCCGTGAAGGCGCTGCTCGGGTCCACGGCGAGGGCCGCCAATCGCAGGCCGCGCGCGCGGTAGGCGCGCAGGAGGCCGTCGAGCAGGCTGCTTTTTCCTGCCCCCGGGGGTCCCGTCACCCCGATGCGGAAGGCGCCGCCGCTTCGCGCGAGCGCCCAGTCCTCGATGGCCGGCGCGGCCTCGCTCTCGTCCTCGACGAGGGAGATCAGCCGCGCCAGGGCCCGGCGGTCGCCCGCTGCGCAGGCGACGAGCAGCTCGACGAGCGCGGGCCTCATGCGCGCGGCTCCTCGTGATCGAGGTCCAGGGCCCGCGCGGCACCCACGGGCAAGGCCGCGCGCAGGGGCAAGCGAATGGAGAAGCGCGTGCCGACGCCGGGCGTGCTCTCCACGCTGAGCTCGCCGCCGTGCTGGCGCACGTAGCGCTGCGAGAGCGCGAGGCCCAGGCCCGTGCCCTCGTCCTTCGTCGTGTAGAAGGCGCGGAAGATGCGCCTCTGCAGCTCGGGGCTCATGCCGCAGCCGTTGTCGGCCACGTGCAGGAGCAGCCAGCCCTCCTCGCGCTCCGTCTCGATATGGATCTCGCCCTTGCCCTCGATCGCCTCGATCGCGTTCTGGACGAGGTTGAGCAGCACCTGCTTGAGGCGCCGCTCGTCGAGGGTCAGGCGGGGCAGGTCGGGCTCGAGCTCGCTGGTCAGGCGAATGCCGGCCTCGGCGACGCGGTCGCGCAGCAGGCTCTCGATGTCGCGCACGAGGGCGTTGAGATCCACCGGGTGCACCTGGAGCTCCTCGCGCTGCGCGCTGTGCAGCAGGCGGCCGAGGGTCTCCTCCAGGCGCAGGGCCTCCTCGGCGATCACCTGCACGGTGCGCCGGTCCTCCTCACCGAGGCTGGAACTCCTGAGCAGGCGCCGGCTGAAGCCACCGATCGCCGTGAGCGGGTTGCGGATCTCGTGGGCGACGGCCGCCGACAGCTCGCCGCTGGCCGCCAGCTTCTCGGCGCGGCTGATGCGGCGGCGGATCTCCGCCAGTACTTCGGCGCTGGCCTGGCTGCGGGCGAGGCTGCGCTCGAGCGACTCACGCAGGATGAGGTTCTCGAGAATGCCCGTGGCGAAGCGCACCAGCACCTGTAGCACGTCGATCCGCTCGGGCGCCAGGCTGACACCCGAGTAGCGGTTGTCGACGAGCAGGAAGCCGAGGCTGCGCTCGGCGCGCACGAGGGGCAGGGTGACGAAGTGCTGCAGGTCCAGCGCCGCGACGAGCGCGCGGTCGGCCGCGTGCTCCAGCCGCTCGCCGTGCAGCTCCTGCAGCTCCCAGAGGGCGCGGGAGAAGCGGCTGGCCGGCTCCTGGGCCGGCAGGCTGAGGCTGCGCAGGCGCCGGGCCAGGGGCGCGTCCTCGGGCGTGCCCGCCAGGCCGCGGCGCACCAGTTCGCGCAGGTCCAGCCAGGGCTCCTGCTCGGCCAGCTCGCGCCAGATGCGGTCGGCCTCCCGATCGTCGCCGGGGCCGATCGCGCAGTGGCCGTCCACGCGCGCCTCCTCGAGGTCGCGCCAGAAGAGCATCGCCCGGTTGAAGCCCAGGCCCTGGCCGGCCGTCACCACCGTGAGCAGCGCGAAACAGACTTCCCGGATCGAGCCCAGGTTCGGGATGAGCTGGCTGAACTGGCCGAGCAGGCTGAGCTCGTCCAGGTGCGGGCCCTCGGCGCCGCTCTCGTAGATGGCGAGCCGCCGCTGGAAGCTGGCCGCGCGGCGCAGGGCGCGCTCCAGGAAGAGATCCAGGTTGCGGTCGACGGCCCGCCGCCCCCGCCCCCGCTCGCGCAGGCGCCGGAAGTACTGGCAGCTCAGGGCCTCGACGGGACCGAGCTGCCCGCTGCGCCACTGGACCACCTCGGCGGCATCCACGCGCATCAGCGCCGGGCTGCCGACGATGTGGTCGCCAAAGACGGGACAGCTGCGGTCCCGACAGCGGAAGAGCTCCCAGCAGACCTGGCGACTCGTCACGATGGCGCCTCCCGGCCCACTCTAGCACAGGCCCCGGGGAGGGTCCACCGGCGACGGGAGGGCGGGCCTGGCCCGCCCCTCCCGCTCCGGTACCGCTAATCGTTGCCGTAGCGCTGTTTGACCTGTCCCCAGTTGGCCTCCTTCACCGGCACGCCGTTGCAGACGTTCGGCTGGCCGAAAGAGGGCAGGCAGCCCGTGGAGCCAGGCAGCTGACTGCCGTGGTAGATGTTCATCCCGTCGTAGAGGATCCACTCGCCGGTGCCGCTGGGCAGGCGGCCGAGGCTGCGGTCGTCGTCCATCTGGTAGCTGGTGTAGGCGATGATATCCACCTGGACGGCGGTGCCACCCTCGTCGCGAAAGAGCGCGACCTCGCCGCCCGAGTTGCTGAGGCTGAGGCCGGCGCTTCCGTTGCCGGTCTCGGCCTGCCAGGCGACGGCCATCGCGCCCGTGACCGCGAGAGCGGCGCCGGGCGCGAGGCTGCCGCTGCAGCGGTAGCGAACGGCCGGGTCCGTCCCCGAGTCGGAGAGCCAGTAGGCGCCGAGATCCACGGCCGTCGTGCCGCCGTTGGCGATCTCGATCCACTCGTCGTTCTTGAAGTCGATGAGGCCGTCGCCGGACCAGTCGCTGACCGGATCGGCGAGCACCTCGTTGAGCAGGACCTGGGCGAAACTGCCCGTGGGCAGGGACAGAATGAGCAGCAGCGGGGCCAGCAGGGTGGCCAGCCGCGCCGGCTTGCGGGAATCGTGCACGCGTGCCTCCTCGGCGAGTGAGCGGGGAGGAGGGGGCGCGCCGGTCCAGGCAAGCGCCGTGCCGCCCTAGCGCGGGCGCAGGAGCAGGGGCAGGCAGGCCGCGAGGGGGCGCGCCGGTCCAGGCAAGCGCCGTGCCGCCCTAGCGCGGGCGCAGGAGCAGGGGCAGGCAGGCCGCGAGGAGGAGGATGTCGCGGCCGATCAGCGAGAGATCGACGCCGTGCCCGCCCGAGGCGCCGAAGCAGCCGCACTCGATGTCCAGGCCGCGGGCGAGCGCCGCAGTCAGCGCCACGATGAACATCAGCGTCATCAGGGCGGCGAGCAGGGCCGCCCCCCGCCGCAGGCGCGGCCAGAGCAGGGCGAGGCCGGCGATCAGCTCGAGCCAGGGCAGGAAGAGCGCGAAGGGGTGGAGGACGGCCAGGGGCAGCATCCGATAGCGGTAGATCGACAGCGCGAAGTCGCCCGGGTTGGCGATCTTGCTCCAGGAGGCGACAACGAAGGTGGCAGCCACGGCGAGGGCGAGCAGCCAGTGCAGCCAGCCTGGCAGACGAGCGCTGAGGCGGGCGAGGGCGTTCACGGCGCCCCCCCGTCGCTCAGGGGCCCGCCCGCGGCCCGCCAGGCGGCGAGACCGCCATCGAGCAGCGAGAGCTGCGTGTAGCCGCGCGCGGCGAGCTGGCCGGCCACCGCGGCCGTGGCCTGCAGGCCGTCCCCGTAGAGGACGATCGGGTCCTCGGGGGCGATGAAGTCGATGACCGCGGCCAGCTCGTCGGCGAAGCCCGCGGACGTGATGGCGAGCGCGCCGGGGATGCGCGGCGCGTCCGCCGCCAGGCCCGCCCGCGTGTCGACGAAGAGGTGGCTGCCGGCCTCGTAGCGCGCGAGCGCCGCCTCGGCGCCGATGAGCGGTTGCTTGCGCTCGAACTCGTAGACGCTGCGTTCGGCAGCCAGAGGCAGGCGCGGCGGGCGCAGCGCCCAGCTCGCGGCAGCGGCGACCAGGGTCAGGGCGACGAGGAGGCCCGCCTCGGCGAGGGTGCGGGAGCAAGCCCCGCCCGCCGCAAGCCTGCCGCTCATTCGCGCAGGAGGTAGAGGAGGTCCACGAGCAGCTCGGGCTCCTCCGGCCGGTTGGTGAAGATGTGCAGGCCGCCCTTGACGCGCCCCTGCGCGGCCTTGGCCAGCGAGTCGTCGGCGGCGACGGCCGTGCCCGACACGCGCAGCCTGGCCTCGCCCTGGCTGCCGTCGGCGAGGATCTCGACCTGGAGGCCCGGCAGGTCGACCTTGGCCTCCGTGACCCGGAAGGCGAAGCCCGGCGTCGGCGTCCGGACGGCGATCTCCTTGCTCAGCGCCTGACCCGGCAGCACGTAGCGGAAGTTCAGCCGGTCGGGGGCCGTCTCGAGGTCCCCGAGCACGGTGCCGCTCAGGGTGAAGTCGAGGCTGGGTTGCCGCGGGTCGTCGGTCGTCAGGCGCAGGACCTGCCGGAAGGGACCGGCCGTGGCGTCGGGCTTCAGGTCGACGACGAGGCGCGCCCGGTCCGCGCCGGCGCCCGGCGCGATCGCCGCGGTGAAGCGCTTGGCGTCGACCGTGCCCAGCGTGAGGGCCAGGCTGGCCCGGCCGTCGACGCGGATCGCCGCTTCCTGGCGCGGCGTCTGGCCGCGGCGCACCTTGCCGAAGTCCAGGCTGCGGTCGGCAGGCTCGACGAGGATGGGCGCCGCCACGAAGGCCATGACCGGCACCTCCATCAGCGGCTGCTCGGGATCGTTGGAGCTGATCTCGATGGTCTTGCTGTTGTCGCCCGAGAGATCGCGGCTGTGGAAGCGCACGGTGAGCACCGTGCTCCCGCCGGGCGGCACGCGCTCGGCGGCCAGGCTCAGCTCCGTGCAGGAGCAGGAGGTGTAGACCTCGGTGATCAGGAGCTCCGCGTCGCCGCGGTTGCTGAGCGTCAGCTCGCGGGCCATGACCTGGTGCTGCGGCACGCGGCCGAAGTTGAGGCTGCCTGTCGAGAGGACGAGCTTCGGTGCAGCGGCCGCCGCGAGAGGCAGCAGCAGTGCCGCGCAGGCGAGCAGAGCGGGGACGAGGCGGGAGCGCATGGCGATCATCGGCTTCCTTTCTGCGTTCGGCTCAGCTTCGCGGGTTCGCGCTCTGGGTCCACTCGCCGCCCCGCATGAGGGGCTCCACGCCGCCGTCGGCGCGCAGCCCGTCCACCTCCAACTCGCTCGAGCCGATCATGAAGTCCACGTGCGTGAGGCTGTCGTTGCCGCCCGCGGCGGCGAAGGCGGCGTCGTCCATCGCCGCGCCGCCCTCCAGGCAGACGCGGTAGGCACGGCCCACCGCGAGGTGGCTGGCCGCGTTCTCGTCGTAGAGGGTGTTGAGGAAGAGCTTGCCCGAGCGGGCGACCGGCGAGCTCTGCGGCACGAGGGCCACCTCGCCGAGTCGGCGCGCGCCGGCGTCCGTCTCGAGCAGCTTGTGCAGCACGGTTTCCTCGCGCTCGGCTCGGGCCTCCACCACCTGCCCGCCCGCGAAACGCAGGCGGATGCCCTCGATCAGGGTGCCCGCGTAGGCCAGCGGCATGCTCGCCGCCACCCAGCCTTCGGCCTGCTCGCGGTGCGGCAGGGTGAAGACCTCCTCGGTGGGCAGGTTGGCGATGAAGGGCAGGCCCTGCGGCGTGTGGCTGAGCCCGCCGAGCCAGCGGTGGTTCGCCGGCAGCCCGAGCTCGAGCGCGGTCCCCGGCCCGCGGTAGCGCAGCGCGCGGTACTGCCTGGCGTCGAGCTGCGCGCGCCGGGCGCGGAGCGCTTCCGCATGGGCCTGCCAGGCGGCGACCGGATTCGCCTGGTCGGCGCGGCAGATGCGGAAGATCTCCTCCCAGAGCGCGTCGATCGCGGCCGGAGCGGCCAGCTCCGGGTAGAGGCGCCGCGCCCAGGCCGCCACGGGCGCCGCGCAGATGCACCAGTTGATCTCCTTCGCGCTGATGCGACGGGCGAAGGGCTCGCTGTAGGCCTGCAGCCCGCGCTGCACCTGGGCGACGCGCTGCGGGTCCTGGCCCTTGAGCAGGTCGGGATCGCTGCCGCTGATGCGCAGCACGGCGTCGCCGCGGGCGCTGCCCTTGATCAGGGCGTCGGCGCTCCAGGTGGAGACCTCGGCGAAGGAGGCCTCGGGAGCGAGGCGGTAGCGCGCGAGCTGCACCTCGTCGTCGACGTAGAGCAGGTCGACGAGCAGGGCGCCGGCCGTGTAGGCCGCCTCGACCACCCGGCGCGCGAAGGCGGCGCACTCCAGAGGAGCGAGGAGCAGCAGGCGCTGCCCGGGCTGCAGCCCGACGCCGACCTGCACGGCCAATCGGGCGTAGTTGTCCAGCTTCTGCGCGAAACTGAGGCTCATTGGCGCTCCCCTTCCCGGGTCCGCCCGCGCTCGGGCGGGGGGCTGGCATCTCGTCGGCGCTGGCAGGGAGGGCAAGGCCCTGCCAACGTATCGGCTGGCACGCGGTTCCCGAGCCGGAGCCCGGGCTAGCCGGTTTGCGGGGGCGCGCCGCCCGGCGGCGCCTGGCCGCCGGGCACCGGCTGCGCCCAGCTGTTGCAGTAGCCGGCGGGGGCGATGGGTCCCTTGACCAGGGTACAGCTGCCGCAGGGCCCGGCCCCGCTCGCCGCCTTCCAGAAGTGGCAGTTGTCGCAGCGCTTGGCCTCGATGAGGGTCTGGCTGCGGTAGCCGTAGGTCACGCGCGTCTGGCGATCCTGCGCGCTGAGACCCGTGAGGTCGCTGCAGGGGTCGGCAGTTCGGCCGCCGCAGCCTGGGATCGCCGGCGCGCTCAACCCGAGGGTTGCCAACGCGCCCAGCTGCGCGAGGAAGCGCCGTCGATCGAGATCTTGGCTCGCCATCTGCTCTCCTTCGTCGGGCGGGCGGGAGCGCCCCATTAAGCCCCATCGCCCGCCGCCTGTAAACAGCCGGCTCAGAATCCGGAGGCGATCTCCGCATCGATCTTGCGGGCCGTGGCCCGCAGCGCGTCGGCGGGCTGCGCGGTACCCCGCATCACCTGCTGGATCGCCCCCTCCTCCAGGTACTTGCGACCGGCGAACCAGGCCGAGTGGCGCGGCTCGCTGACAGCGTGACCCAGCTGCGCGTAGGTCGCCGCCAGACCGGGGGTCGCCGCGAGCAGAGCCTGCATGTCGGGCTCCTCGAGGCAGCTCTTGCGCAGGGGCGCATAGCCGCTGGCCAGCGACCAGCGCGTCGCATTCGCCGTGTCGGTCAGGAAGCGGATGAACTGCCAGGCCCCCCGCTTCTGGGCCGCCGTCGCCTTCGCGAAGACGACGAGGTTGGTGCCCTGCACCAGCGCCACCTGCTGCTTGCGCGCGGGCAGGGGTGCGACGCCGAGCGCAAAGTCGAGGCCCCCGCGCAGAAAGGAGAGGGACACGCTCGAGCCCTCCATCATGCCCACCCGGCCGGCCTTGAACTCGTTCTGGTAGCCGTAGTCGAAGGTGGCGTAGCCGAGGCGGCGCGTGGCGAGCAGCTCGGCCATGAACTCGATCGCCTCGATGCCCGCCGGTTCGGCGATCGTGGAGCGCTTGCCGTCGGGTGAGAAGAAGTCGCCGCCGTTGGCCAGCAGCAGGCAGCCGAAGATGGTCACCGAGGCGCGCGCGGTGGTGCCCCAGCGGTTGGGGCGGCCGTCCCCGTCCGTGTCCACCGTCAGCCGCGCGCTCGCGTCCCGCCACTCCTCCCAGGTCGCCGGCGGCCGGTCCGGGTCCAGGCCCGCCGCCTGGAAGAGGTCGCGGTTGAGGTAGAGCGTGCGCACGCTCTTGTTGAAGGGGAAAGACCAGAGCTTGCCCGCGTAGCGGCACTCGTCGAGGAAAACGGGCTGGATGTCGGCCAAGTCCGCGGCCGTGAGGGGGGCATCGCCGCGCTCGCCGTCGGCGTAGGGCTCGAGGCACTCGATGATGCCGGCCTCGATCATCTCGGCCGTCCAGGCCTCGTAGGCCTGGCTGATCGTCGGCGGCTGGCCGGCGGCGACGGCGGCGATGATCTTCTGGCTCAGCGCCTGGTAGCGGCTCATGTCGTAGGCGCGCACCGGCAGCTCGGGGTGCAGGGCGTTGTACTCCTCGATCATCGCCGTCAGCGCCGGCGACCA
>VGXI01000144.1 GCA_016873475.1 bacterium
CGGCCATCCCCTTCAGTCTGGAGAAGCCGACAGCGGTTACCCTTAGCATCCACGACATCAGCGGGCGACTCGTGCGCACCCTCGCGGATGCCCAGAGCTTCTCCGCCGGACGGTCCGAACTGGTATGGGACGGACTGGACGCTGCTGGCCTAGCAGCACCCTCGGGGGTTTACTTCTACCGGCTAGAGACAGCCGCCGGCGCCGCCGCTAGGCCGATGCTCTTGGTGAAGTAGGACCCGGCGCTCAGACGGATCGTCCTCGGTGGCCACCGCGGGCAGTGCGTCCTATTCCAGAAGCGACCCTTCGGCGAGGCGTTTGGCGAAGAGCGCGGCCGGCAGGATCTCGATGCCGTCCTCCGTGCGCCGCGACTTCTGCTCCAGGCTGACCACGATGCGCCGACCCACGCGCTGATCCGCGGCGAGTTGGCGCAATCCTTTGAGGTGATCGTTGGTGACGCGAGGGCTGGCCTTGGCCTCGATGGCGACCTGCATGTCGTTCACGATGAAGTCCACCTCGATGCCACTGGCTAGCCGCCAGTAGGCGAGCGTCACATCCGCATCGCGATAGGCGCGGTGGGCGCTGAGCTCGTGGAAGACCCAGTTCTCGAAGGCCTTGCCGTAGAGCTCCGACCCCGCCTGGAGTTCGCCGCGCCGCGCGAGGCGGTTCACCACGCCCACATCTGCGAAGTAGAACTTCGGTGCGCCGATCACGCGCCGCTTGGGCCGCTTGCGATAGGCGGGCAGCCAGCGGCCGAGCAGGGTGTCCTCCAGGATGCCGAAGTAGCCCTTGGCCGTCGGGCCCGTCACCCCGCACTCGCGGGCGATGGTGGCGAAGTTGACGATCTCGGCATCGCTGAGCGCGGCCACGTTGAGGAACTCCGAGAAGGTGGGCAGATTGCGGACCAGGCCCTCGGCGGCGACTTCCTCGCGCAGGTAGTCGGCGATGTAGGCGTCGAGCCCCTGGCGTGGCCGGGCGGCAGCATAGATTCGCGGGAGATAGCCGTGGTTGAGGAGTCGATCGAGGTCCAGATCGCGTTTCAATTCGGCCGCCGTCAGGCCGTGCAGCTCGTAGCGCAGCGCGCGGCCGCCGAGCAGGTTCGCGCCGCCCCGCTTCACCTTGCGTGCGCTGGAGCCGCAGAGGGCGAACTGGATGCCGCGGTTCTCGTGCAGCCAGTGCACTTCGTCGAGCAGCGCCGGCACCTTCTGCACTTCGTCGATCACCACCTGCCGGCCCTTGAAGTCCTCGGCCGCAATGCGCTCGCGGAGTAGCTCGGGCCGCTGGAGGTAGCGCCGGTACTCCTCGGCTTTGAGGAGGTCCACCCACCAGGCCTGCGGATAGGATTGCCGGAGCAAGGTGCTCTTGCCGGTCTGGCGCGGGCCCCAGAGGAAGAAGGTCTCGGTGCCGGCCTTGGGCAGCCGGAGCGCGCGATCGATGAGCATGGGGTTTAGATTATCATGACAATCTAAAGTGTCAACTTCGATCTGCGCCTCCCGGTCGGGGGCTGAAGGGCGCCGGGAGGCCTACCAGCTCAGCGTCTCGAGGTGCCGCCGGAGCTGCTCGGCGGTGCGGAACTGGGCGAGGATGAGGTCGCGCCGGAGCCCCTTGCAGATGCCCTTGATCACCGCCGGCTGGCGGGCGTACTGCGCGCGACCGCCGGTGATGTCGTAGAGCAGGCGCACGAGGTCGAGCACGTCGTCGGTGGCCTTGGGCCGGACGGGCCCGCGCTGCGGATAGAGGTCGATCAGCTTGAGGTCGAAGCCGAGCCCGCGCCGGCGCACGATGACGTTCTCGTCGTGCAGGTCGCCGTGCACGGCCCCCGCCGCGTGGATGTCCGCGATGCCGCGGGTCAGCCGGTGGATCAGGTGCAGCGCCGCGAAGGGCTCGAGGCGCCGGCCCGGCTGGGCGGCGAGGAAGTCGGCCAGGCGGTCGCCCTCGACGAAGTCCGAGACGAGCACGCTGATCGCCTCGCCGCGCACGGCGATCGTCTCCTGCGTGTGGTAGCGGATCAGGATCGGGCAATGGCGCAACCGGTGCAGCGCCTGCGCGTAGCGGCGCAGGGCACTGCCGCGCGGATTGCGTGCCGGGTAGAAGAACTTGGCGGCGCGCTCGATGCCCGTCGCCCGCTCGCGCACCAGGTAGACCTCGCCCTCCCAGCCGCCGCCGAGGCGGGCCACGACCTCGTACTTGCCCGCCAGCACGCGGCCGGGCCAGAAGCGGAAGCCCCGGCTCGTGAGATTCTCGGATGCGGCCACGGCGACTCCTTTCCAGCGCCGGCAATCTAGCGCCGGCCCGGCGAAGGCGCAAAGCCGCTGCGCCGGCCGGATTCGCCCCGCTTGCCCGCTTGCCAGGCGCGGCCGGCGGCCCTACCCTTTGCGCTTCGCGACCCGCCTCTGGCGGCGGGCGCCACCTCCAGGAGCGAGCCCCGTATGAGCATGAACGAGGACAAGGCCGCGGCGCCCAGCAACTTCATCCGCGACATCATCATCGAGGACCTGCGCACGGGCCGCTGGGGCGGCCAGGTGTGCACGCGCTTTCCACCCGAGCCCAACGGCTATCTCCACATCGGTCACGCCAAGGCCTTCGGCCTCGACTTCGGCATGGCCGCGGAGTTCGGCGGCACCTGCAACCTGCGCTTCGACGACACCAACCCCGAGAAGGAAGACGAGGAGTACGTCGAGGCGATCAAGGCGGACATCCGCTGGCTGGGCTACGACTGGGGCGACCGGCTCTACCACGCCTCGGACTACTTCGGCCAGATGTACGAGTACGCCGAGCTGCTGATCAAGGACGGCAAGGCCTACGTCGACGACCAGACCGAGGAGGAGATCCGCCTCAATCGGGGCACGGTGACCGAGCCCGGCCGTCCGAGTCCCTTCCGCGAGCGCAGCGTGGCCGAGAACCTGGACCTCTTCCGCCGCATGCGGGCAGGCGAGTTCCCCGACGGCGCCCGCGTCCTGCGCGCCAAGATCGACATGGCCTCGCCCAACATGCTGCTCCGCGACCCGCTGATGTACCGCATCCGCCACGCCGAGCACCACCGCACGGGCAGCGAGTGGTGCATCTACCCGATGTACGACTGGGCGCACGGGCTCGAGGACAGCATCGAGGGCATCACGCACTCGATGTGCAGCCTCGAGTTCGAGGTGCACCGGCCGCTCTACGACTGGTTCCTCGACCAGCTGCCCGTGCACCACCCGCAGCAGATCGAGTTCGCGCGCCTGAACGTGGCCGGCACCCTGATGAGCAAGCGCAAGCTCCGCCAGCTCGTCGAGGAGCGCATCGTGGACGGCTGGGACGACCCGCGCCTGCCCACGCTGCGCGGCATGCGCCGCCGCGGCTACACGCCTGCGGCCATCCGCGACTTCCTCGAGCGCGCGGGCGTGGCGAAGAAGGACAGCGTGATCGACCCCGCCCTGCTCGAGCACTGCCTGCGCGAGGACCTGAACCTGAAGGCGCCGCGGGCCATGGCCGTGATCAGGCCGCTGAGGCTCGTCATCACGAACTGGCCCGAGGGCCAGGTGGAGCTGCGCGAGGCCGAGAACAACCCGGAGGACCCGGCGGCCGGCACGCGGCAGCTCCCCTTCGGCCGCGAGCTGTGGATCGAGCGCGACGACTTCCGCGAGGATGCGCCCAAGAAGTGGTTCCGCCTCGCGCCCGGCGCCGAGGTGCGCCTGAAGCACGCCTACTTCGTCACCTGCAACGAGGTGGTGAAGAGCGCCACGGGCGAGGTGATCGAGCTGCGCTGCACCTACGACCCCGCGACCGGCAGCGGCGAGGCGCCCGATGGGCGCAAGGTGCGCGGCACCCTGCACTGGGTGAGCGCGGCCCACGCGGTGGCGGCCGAGCTGCGTCTCTACGAGCCGCTCTTCACCGTGGACGCCCCGGGCAGCTTCGCGGACATCCACGCGATCCTCAACCCGAACAGCCTCGAGCGGCTCACGGACTGCTTCCTTGAGCCGGGGCTGGCTGCGGCGAAGCTCGGCGAGTCCTTCCAGTTCCTGCGCCACGGCTACTTCTGCCTGGACCCGGACAGCAAGCCGGGGCGGCTCGTCTTCAACCGCGCGGTGTCGCTCCGCGACAGCTGGGCGAAGATCGAAGCGAAGGCCTAGCGCCGTGAGCACGGGGTGCGCGCGAGCCGGGGTCGCCTTCGCCGTCGCGGCCTACGGCTGGTGGGGGCTGGCGCCCTTCTACTTCCACGCGCTGCCCGCGGTGAGTCCGCCGGAGATCCTCGCGCACCGGGTGCTCTGGTCGGCGCTGCTGCTCGTCGCACTGCTCGCGGCGACGGGCCGCCTGGCGAGCCTGCGCGCCCTCGCCGCGGACCGCCGCGCGCTTGCCGTGCTCGGGCTCACCACGCTGCTCATCGCGGCGAACTGGCTGCTCTTCATCTGGTCGATCGCGGTGGGCCGCCTGCTCGAGGCCAGCTTCGGCTACTTCATCGGGCCCCTGATCAACGTGCTGCTCGGCGCGCTCGTGCTCGGCGAGCGCTTTCGCGGCCTGCAGCGCCTGAGCCTCGGCCTCGCCGCCCTGGGCGTGACGATCCTCGGCATCGGCTACGGTCACGCGCCCTGGGTGGCGCTGACGCTCGCCTTCAGCTTCGCGGTCTATGGACTGCTGCGAAAGCGCCTGCACGCGGACGCCGTCGCGGGTCTGACGGTGGAGACCCTGCTCCTCGCGCCGGCGGCGCTGGCCTATCTGCTGTGGCTCGCGCGGGGCGGGCGACTCGCCTTCGGCCATGCGGGCGCAGGGACGAGCTGGCTGCTCGTGGCGGCGGGGATCGTCACCGCGCTGCCGCTGATCTGGTTCGTGGCCGCGGCCAAGCGCCTGCGCTTCTCGACGGTGGGGATCCTGCAGTACCTGGCGCCGATGGGGCAGTTCCTCGTCGCCGTGCTCGCCTTCGGCGAGCGCTTCACGCGCGCGCACGCGATCAGCTTCCCGCTGATCTGGGTCGCCCTCGCGCTCTACTCGTGGGATTCCCTGCGCCCGCGCCCGGCCCGCTAGCCGCGCAGGGCGATTGTACACGTGTACAAAACGGGCCGCCTAGCCGGGTCGCGATCTGCCGCTTCGAGGATTGCAGCGCGGCTTGCCGCGGGAGCGCGGTCGACGCTATGCTGGTCGTGAAGTGAAGAGAGGGTTGCCATGCCCATCCGCACGCGGGACCGGTTCACTCGGGCGCAGGAGGACCTCGAGTTCGCTGGCCTGGCGCAGGCCAATGGCAAGCACGACTGGGCCTGCTTCGCTGCCCAGCAGGCGGCCGAGAAGGCCGTGAAGGCGCTGCACTTGCATCACGGCCAGGAGGCCTGGGGCCACGTAGTCGCGCGCCTGCTCCGCGAGTTGCCGGCGGCGCCACCGGCCGCGTTGATCGACCGCGGCATGGTCCTGGACAACTTCTACGTTTCGAGTCGCTATCCCAATGGGCACCCGGAAGGCGCTCCCTTCGAGCACTACGGCAAGCTCCAGAGCCGCGAGGCCATCGCCCATGCCGGTGAGATCATTGCATTCGTCCGTGCTCAGATGGCCGGATCGTAGCGCGGTCGACGCCGCGCTGCGCGTCTGGGCTGCCGAGCAAGCCGCCGCGCGGCCCGAATTGCGCCGGCTTGGCTACTTCGGCAGCTATGCCACCGGCAACTGGGGAGTCGGCAGCGACCTCGATCTCGTTGCAGTCGTGGAGGTCGCCTCGCGGCCTTTCAGTGAGCGCGCGCTGGACTGGGACCTCACCGCCCTGCCGGTGCCAGCGGAGATCCTCGTCTACACGGTCAACGAGTGGGCGAGCGTCCTCGCCCGCGGCGATCGCTTCGCTCGCGTCATGGCGACTGAAGTTGTCTGGGTGATGGGACGCGACTGAGCTCCCCTGTGCCCGCGGGCAACTGCGGAGCCCATTGGTCACCGGCCGGCCTCAGAAAGGCGCGCTCTCACGAACAGAGGGCAGCACGGTCTAGCGCCTTGGGGGATCGAGTGCCCTGCGCATCGAATGAACTGCGAGCAGCTGTTCTGCCAGGGCGGACTCCCAGGCGCGGCTGGAGTCCAGGAGGCGATGGAGCGGTTCCAGGGGTGGGTCCGTCATGACGAGCCCGGTACTGAGATCCAAGGCGCGCAACCCAGAGAGAAGGAAGTAGACGAGCCCAACGTCGGCGGCGATCAGCAGGTCCTCGAGGTAGTCCATCGCCTCCTGCTCGAAGTTGCCCAGCAGCTCCCCGCCGGCGGACAACACGTGGATGGAGTTGCGGTAGCGCTCGATGCCGCCCTGACTCGCTTCCTGATGGATCCCCTGCCGTCCGTAGGTGACGATGAGGCTGCCGTCCGTGGAAAAGAGCAAGCGATCGTCTATCGCCCCACTGAGATCGAATTCCCAGAGCAGACGGCCTGTGCTGTCGATGGCCAGGAGGATCTGGCGGGCCGCAGGATCTTGCCCTCCGGGATCATAGGGGCGATGGCTGAGCATCACAAGTTGGTTGCTCTGGGGCAGGAACTCGAACTCGCCGAATGGCGTGGCGCCAAGCCCCCAGCTCCCGATGAACTCCCTTCGTCCCCGCGTCCAGTGGCCACAATCGTGCCCCTGCGTGTCGAGGAAGCGCACGAGCAGGCTATCTTCTCTCGAACCCCTTTCATCGCTCTTGAGCATGAAGAGGGCGGTGACGCCGTGATCCGAGATGAGCGGGCCTTGGACCTGATCGGCCATCATGGACCACAAGGGTACCCCCAGGGAATCCAGGGCGCAGCAGCGGTACTGCCCAGTGGTGCTTTCGAAGCCGAGCTGCGCGAGGACGAGCAAGCTGTGGGCGTCGTTCCAGGACTTGCGCACCCAGCCGGGCGGAGTGCCATCGCGGAGAGGCCAGAATGCAGACATGTCGCGGGCTGGCCACTCCATCGCCAGGACTCCCGCGAGCGCGCCCGTCACTGCCTCCGGGAGCCTGTAGCTGTACTCAGCGATACTGCCCGGCTGAGCCCTTGCACACTGCACCCGCTCCGGATTGCCGATGTCGAGGTAGGACCGCGCGATTGCGAATGCCGCGCTATCGACGCCCGATCCCTCGGGTTCGAATCGCGCAAGGACGCCCGGCTCCGCAATGGGTTGCCATAGCTTCAGTTCAGGCGCGCGCCCCGTTTCCTCGAAAATCAACTGGGAGAGGAAGCCCTCGGCCAGCTGGGCCTCCCATTCGAGCGCGGACCGTTTCAGCCGCTCGAGGGGCGCTTGTGGAGGTTTGGCGGTCACGCGTCCGGTCTGGATATCCAGTGCGTGAAGGGAGCCGATCCAGAAGTAGACCAGGCCCTCCCTGCTGGCGATGAGGACTGACTCGAGGCCATCCCCGCTCTCGGCCTGATACTGACCCAGGAGACGGCCATCCGGGCTGTAAGCATGCAGGGACGAAAGAGGGCGCACTTCGCGGCGAGAGCCGAAGGTGACGATCAGACTGCCGTCCAGGGCAAACAGCAGCCACTGATCCGGCTGATCCGTGAGATCCTGCTGCCAGAGCAGCCTGGCAGAATCGTCCAACGAGAGCAGGAGCCTCTGGCCAGCAGGCTCCGCCTTCTCATGCAACTTGAGCGGGCGATCGAGCATGACGAGCTGATTGCTACCCGGCAGGAACTCCCACGCGCCGGTCTCCGAGGATGTGAGATCCACGCTGAAAGGGAACTCGCGCCGACATCGCTTCCAAACCCCACGCTCCCGACCATCGGGATCGAGGATTCGCACACAGAGGCTGTCTCTTTGGCGAGCTTCGGTGAGGATTCGGGAGCGCGCGCTGGTCGCGTCCGGGCTGTTGCTGTAGAGGGATCCTGCCATTGCGGGCTGTGTCGGGGGTGCTGGAGGTAGCGAGTCCAGACCCATCTCCTCGAGCAGCCGCTCGAGCGGGAAGCGCTCCTGAGTCAGGATCAGGCTGCTGCCAAGGTCCGAGATGCGAGGTGACGGAGACCCATCAAGATCCTTCAGCCAGAGCTGGTGACCGGCAGAGTCGAGGGCACAGTATCGCTTCTGGCTTTCACCCTGAGCGAGGACAAGCAGGGCATAGGCATGATTCCAGGACAGATGAGCGCCAGCCTTAGCTCGAGGAAGGCCGACCGCTCTCTCTACAGAGGCTGGGAATTCCAAGTGCAGGGCGCCCGCGAGGGCGCCAGCCTGCAAGTCCCCGAGAGTGAATTGATAGCCCTTGAAGCTACTGGCCTGATCGGGCTTTCTTGTCGCCCGGCCGCTGAGGGATACCTTCAGGTAGCGCGCGGCGCGAGAAGCAGGCGCCGTGGGCTCTGCTAACGCCTGGCCCGCTAGCGCGAGAAGAACCAGCGCTACCTGAACTACTGGGCGCCCTCTCGGCATTCCCTACCCTCCCTGGCCTCCGAGGGGATGATAGGGGCGTGGCGGTGAGGGCGACAAGCGCTCTGGGTGTCTGGGAGTCTCTCCGAGCGCGTGGGGG
>VGXI01000145.1 GCA_016873475.1 bacterium
GCCGCCCCGCGCTCGGCCAGGGTGGCCGGGCCCTGGGTGAGGCTGATCTCGCCGTGTGCGCCGCCGTGCAGGTAGCGCTTCACGCGCTCCGTGTTCTGCGCATCGTAGCCGCAGAGGTTCTCCGCCAGGTGGCTGAGGCCTTCGTTCAGCCAGAGCTGCTCGTCCGGACTGCTCGCGTTGCCCTGGAGGATGTAGCGCTGCCCCGTGTTGATCATGTGCTGGAATTCGTGCGCGAAGATGCTCTGCAGGGAGCTGATCGTCGCCTCCACGGGATGCGCGACCGGGCTGAATTGGGCCGTCGGATCCGGCACGATGGCGTAGAAGAACTCGCCGTGGTTGCTGGTCCCCGGGATATTGGTCCAGATGTCGAGGTCGATGGCGTTGAAGAAGCCGCCGATGTAGGAGCCGTCGTTCCAGGTGGTCATCGCGTTGACGACGGGACTGAGCAGGACGATCACCTTGCCGTTGGCATCCCGGTCGCTGGGCTGCCCGAAGGCGGCGACCTCGACGCCGTAGTCGACCTGGTCGAAGCGGTTGCCCAGTGTGTTCAGGTTGGGCTGCGGCAGGTTCGCCGGCGGCGTGTCGTCGTCCACGTAGATCAGCGTGTGTGTCCCCGTGTAGCGCAGCGTCGCCGTCACGCTCGTGTAGCTGGCAGGGTTCGTCGTCGAGCCGAAGGCCGTGTTCAAGCAGACGAAGGTCGCGCGCTCGCCCAGCGCCACCGCCGCACTGCGCGCCCTGCGTTCGCCCCGAAAAGGCGCGTCGCCGCGGTACTCGAGCAGGCGCCGGTGGAAGTCCAGGACTGGATCGGGGCTGCTCGCCGCGCGGCTGCGCCGGAAGGCCAGGCCTTCGACGCCGTAGCCGTCCTCGCCGTAGGCGTAGCCGGTGTCCTGCGGATCCCAGTACTCGAGGTTGTAGGGAATGAGCGCGTAGCGGCTCGTCGTCTCCGGCAGCGCCAGCTCGACCGTCGCCGCCCCGGCGGTGAAGGGGTGGTCCTCCACCTCGCCGAGGGGCTGGATCACCTCGACCGCGAAGCTCTCGGGGGCCGCCTGGTGCCCGACGCTGAGGGTCAGGTCGTAGATGCCGGGCGGCATCTGGGCCGGCACGCGGGCGCCCAGGTGCGTCTCGCTCGCGGCGACCACCTCCATCGCCAGCGTCCCCAGCCGGAGCTCGTTGTAGGCGGGCGTCGGGCAGAAGTTGTCGCCGGAGATGGTGAGCAGATCGCCGGGATCGACCGGCGTGATCGGGTTCACGGCGCTGATCGTGGGCGGGAGATCCGCTGTTTTCTGCGCCGCCGCGTCCGCCAGCCCGGCGGCGCTGGCCGTCAGCGACTGCTCGCCGAGGGCAGGACCGAGGGTCCAGGCGGCGGCGAGCTCGCCGGCGGCGCCCGTCTGCCCGGCGGCGGGCAGGACGCTGCCCCCCGCAGCGGCCGCGAGTGCGATCGCCACGCCCGGAACGCCGTTGCCGTAGACGTCCTGGGCCTCGACGCGCAGGGGGGCGAGCAGGGTCTCCCCCGGCGCATCCTTCTGGCCGCTGCCCGCCGCCCAGACGAGGGCCGCCGGCGGCCCGGGCAGGGCCCGCGCGCCCATCGCCTCGACCTCGTCGATGTCCAGGCTCGCGCCGCGCGGCCGGATGACCAGCGTGTCGGCCGCGGTGCCGAGGGTGAGCTGCGTGCTCACCTGCCCGGCGGCGTCCGTGCTGTCCGTGGCGGGATCGAAGCTGCCGCTGCCCTCGTCCAGCACGAAAACGATCTCGACGCCGGCCACCGGCGCACCATCGCCATCCGTGAGCGCGAAGACGAGGGCTTCCGGCAGCGCCTCCCCCACGGCGCCGCTCTGGCCGTCGCCGGCGAGCGCCGCCAGGCGGAAGGGGGCGCCGGCCACGAGGTCCGTGAAGCTGCTCAGGTTGCCGGCCGCGTCCTCGGCGCGGAGCCGGATCGTGTCGAGCAGCTCGCCGGCCAGGCGCAGCGCGAAGGCGCCGTTGCCGCCGGCCGCGCCGGCCGCCGTCCCGGCGCTGCCCAGGTTGCTGGCGCGCACCGTGGCGCCGCCCTCTACCGCCCCGGCCTGGCCGGTGATGGTCAGCATCCCCTGGCCGTCCGGCGCCGAGACGCGGATCAGGGCCGCAACCGGCGCCGTCGGCGGCACGACGTCGATCGCCTCGCTCTTCTTCTCGCAGGCGGCCCCGAGTCCGAGCAGGAGCAGCGGCAGGCAGCCGCGCAGAAGATGCCGCAGGAGCGGGCGTCTCACGCCGGTGGCGGTCACGTTCACCGTCCTTGGTGGTGGGAAGCGATCCAGGTGGGCCGGCCGGCGCGCACCGTGAGGGCCGGCGTCACTTCGCCCCTGAAGTAATCGGCAGCCGGATCCCGCTCCACAAGGCAAAAGTCAGCGGAATGACCGGGCAGCACGCGCCCCCATTCGACCTCGCGACCCGCGGCGCGCGCCGCGTCGCCCGTGACGGCGGCGATGGCCGCCTCCGGCGCGTCCGTCGCGCCGCCGAAGACCTCAGGATCGACCGCCGCGCGCAGGGCAGGCCAGAGCGCGGCCGGCATGCCGTCGGTGCCGTAGGCGAGGGTGGCTCCCACCCGGCGCCAGTCAGCGGGACCCCCGAAGCGCGCCCGCCAGCCCTCGCCCAGGGCGCGCGCATAGAGCCCGCCCTGGCGCCCCCAGCGGTCCATGAAGTTCGGCTGCATGCAGACGGCGAGGTCCAGCGCGGCCGCGCGCTCCGCCTGGCCGGGCAGGAGCAACTCGACGTGCTCGAGACGCGCGCGCCCGGCCGGTGGGCGCAGCGCCGCGAGGCAGTCCAGGGCCTGGGCGAGGGCGCGCTCGCCGATCGCGTGCAGCGCGACGCTCCAGCCGGCCGCCAGCGCCGCCGCCAGTTCCGAGCGCAGCGCCGCGTCCCCGTAGAGGAGTTCGCCGGTGCCCCCCTCGACGTATGGCGCCGCCACGGCGGCGCTGCGGCCGCCGATGGAGCCGTCGAGGAAGAACTTCCGGCCCAAGGGGCGGCCGGGGCCGGGCGCGCCGTCCGTGGGCAGCTCAGCCAGCGGGCCGGCGTGGAAGTACTCGACGCGCAGCGGGAAGTCCGCCGGCAAGGCGGCGGCCAGCGCCGGCAGGTCGGCGGCGCCCATGTCGGTGACCGCCGTCAGCCCTTGCCGGGCCAAGTCGCTGGCCGCCTTCGCGGCCGCTTCGAGCAGCTCCGGCTGCCCGAGGGGAAAGCGCCGCGCGAGCGCCACGGCCTCCCCCTCCAGCAACAGGCCCTCGCTCGCCGGCTGGCCGAGAAGGCGCAGGGCCTCGCCGTTCGCCACCGCCACGTGCCCGCAGACGCGGATGAGGCCGACCGGGCGGCCCGGCAGCAGCGCGTCGAGTTCGCGGCGGGTGGGAAAGCGAGGCTCGTCCCAGGCGCTCTCGTCCCAGCCCACGCCGATGAGCGGCCCCGCGCTCTCGGCGGCGCTGGCCTGGAGCCGTTCCCAGAGCTCGCTGCGGCGGCGAACTCCGCTGAGGTCCACGCGCAGGCGGCGCCGGGCCTCGTGGAACAGGTGGAGGTGGGCATCGCAGAGCCCGGGCAGCAGGGTCCAGCCACTGAGATCCAGCGCGCGCGCCTCGCCGCCGGGCTCGACGAAGCGCGCCCCGGCGAGCTGGACGCTGCCGGCCGCCGCCGGGCGGCCATCGCCGCGCTGCACGCGCAGTCCATCCAGGCGGAGGGCGCCCGCCGGCTCGCCGGCGAGCAGGACAGCGAGTTCGGCTGGCGTGGCGCGCATGGACCCTCCCTTGCAGCCGGGCGCTCCCAGCCCTTATAAGTCCCGAGGACATGAGCCCGCAAGCCATCCCTCCCCGCCGTCCCCCGCCCCGCGCCTGGCGCTGGCTGATCTTCATCGGCCTCGCGCTGGTCCTGGCCGCCTGGCTGGCCACCAGACTCCTGCCCCGCCTGGGGGGCCGCCTGCCCGGCCTGGACTGGGGCAAGCGCGGCGGCACCGACTGGAGCCAGGTGGAGGTGGTCTGGGAGTCGGCCGGCGCTCCCGCTGGCCCCGCCTCACCCGCGAGCGACGCGGCGCCCGCCGCAGACACGCCGGCGCCGATACCGGCCGCGGAGCGCCCGGCCGCGACGGCTCCGGGGAGCGGGCCCGCCGCTGCGGAGCCTGCGCGCCCCGCGGGGCCGGCCGCTGCCGGCGGCGAAGCGAGCGCGGGTTCCGGCGGCCCCGCCGCAGCGCCCGGCCCGAGCAGCGCCGCCCCGGGCAGGGACTCCCCGCGCATCCTGCAAGCGGCCTGGCCGAGTCGCGCCCTGCTCGCTGGCCTCAGGGCGAGCGGCCGCCTGCGCTACCGCCTGCGCGTGGAGCCGGACGGCCGCGTCTCCGCGCACGAGCTCCTGGACGACGGCGGCTTCGACTGCGATCCTTGCCGGCGCGAGGCCGAACGCATCATCGGCGAGCTGCGCTTCGCGCCGGGCACGGTCGACGGTCGGCCCGTGGCCTGCTGGGTTCCCTACGAGATCAGCTTCGACAGAGGTGGACGATGAAGCACGACCTGGCGGCGGTGCAGGCGGCCATCCGCGCGGAGGGCCTGGCCGGCTGGCTGCTCTACGACTTCCGCGGCGCCAATCCCATCGCGCTGGAACTGCTCGCGGTGCCCCCCGGCGCGCTGCTCACGCGGCGCTTCTTCTACTGGATCCCGGCGGCGGGCGAGCCGCTGCGCCTGCAGTCCAGCGTCGAGGCCCACCACTTCGCTTGGCTGCCCGGCCGGCAGCGCCTCTTCAAGGGCTGGCGGGAGCTCGAGGCCCTGCTCGGCCAGACGCTCCCTCAGGGCGCGCCGATCGCCATGGAGTACTCGCCCGGCGGCGCCCTGCCGACGGTCTCCTACGTCGACGGCGGCACCCTCGAGTGGCTGCGCGGCCTCGGCCTCGCGATCGTCAGCTCCGCCGAGCTCGTCCAGCGCCTGGAGGCGCCCTGGAGCGCCGCCGCGCTGGCGGGCCACCGGCGCGCTGCGGCGGCGCTGGAGAGCATCCGCCGCGGCGCCATCGCGCGCCTGCGCTCGGCACTCGCCGCGGGCGAGCCCCTCAGCGACCACGGCCTGCAGACCTGGATGCTCGCCGAGATGACGGCGGCCGGCCTGGAGACCAACGGGCCGCCCATCGTCGCCTTCGGGCCGGACAGCGGCAATCCCCACCACAGCCCCGATCGCGCGCGCCCGCGCTGGCTCGCGCCCGAGCAGGCCGTGCTGCTCGACTACTGGGGCCGCCTGGCCGAGCCGGGCGCCGTCTACGCGGACTTCACCTGGATGGCCTACGCCGGCAGCGCGCTGCCGCCCGCGATCGCCGACGCCTGGAGCGCGCTGCGCGAGGCGCGGGACGCCGCGCTCGCCTTCCTCGCCGAGCGCTTCGCCGCCGGCGAGTCGCCCCAGGGCCGGGAGGTGGACGCCCTCGCCCGCGCGCGGCTCGCGGCCGCGGGCTACGGCGAGGCCTTCGTGCATCGGCTGGGCCACAGTATCGGCCGCGAGGACCACGGGCCGGGTGCGAACCTCGACGACCTCGAGACCCGCGAGGAGCGGCGGCTCATCGAGGGCGTCGCCTTCTCGATCGAGCCGGGGATCTACACGCCGGCCTGGGGGCTGCGTACGGAAGTGAACGCCCTGCACTGGCAGGGTGCGCTGCTGGTCAGCGGCGAGCTGCAGACGACGCCCGAACTACTGCTGGCGTGAGCCGCGCAGCCCCCGGCGGGGCGCGCCGCCTGCGTCGCGCGGCACGGGTACCGTGAAGGAGAAGGTCGAGCCCCGGCCGGGCTCGCTGCGCAGCCACAGCCGCCCGCCCATCGCCTCGGCGAACTCCTTGGCCACGCTGAGACCGAGGCCGGCGCCGCCGTGCTCGCGGGTGCTCGAACGGTCCACCTGGTAGAACTTCCGGAAGATGCGCTCCTGCTCCGAGGCCGGAATGCCCGGCCCGCGGTCGCTGATGTCGATGCGCAGGAAGTCCATCGAGTCGCTGCGACGACGCCCGGAGAGGTAGCTGCAGCGCAGATCCACCGGGCTCGCGGGCGGCGAGAAGGTGAGCGCGTTCTTCAGGAGGTGCCCGAGGATGCGGTGGAACTGATAGGGATCCACGCGCACGGTGCACTTCAGCTCGCAGTCGTGGAAACGCACGCGCTCGTGCCCGGCCAGGTGCCCGAGCCAGCCCTCGCGGTACTCCCCCAGCAGCGAGGCCAGACTGCGGTCTTCGAGTTCGAGAACGCCCTCGGCAGCGGCCATCTCGCTCATCACGAGCAACTCGCTGATCAGGCGATCGAGTTGGAGCGCGGAGTCGTGGATGGAGCGCAGGAACTCGGGCAGCGGCTGGTTCCCCTCGAGGCCGGGCTGGTCGAGCGCGAGCGAGGAGAAGCCGAGGATGCTCGTGAGCGGCGTCCTCAGCTCGTGCGTGACGGTGTCGATGAAGCTCGCCTTGAGGGATTCGAGCTGGTCGACATCCTGCTCGAGGGTCTCCAGGCGCTCCCGCAAGGCGCGGCGCTCGAGCAGCAGCGCCGCCAGCGGTCCGACGCCGAGCAGCCAGTCCTCGATCAAGCGCCGCTCGATCGGCTCCCGGCGCCGCTCCGCGGGCAGCGCGACGGCCAGCGCGCCGAGCAGGCCCTGGCGACCGTCGCGCAGGGCGAGTCCGAGCAGCTCGTCGCCGGGTTCGCTGCCCTCCAGGGTCAGCAGCCGGCCTTCCCCGTTCTCGCGCAGTTCCTCGACCAGGGGATGGCTGGCCGGCCAGGGCTCCTGGAGCAGGCCCGGCAGCCACCAAACCTGCCAGTCGCGGGTCTCCGCCGGGCAGACGGCGATCAGGCCGCGCCGGCCGGGGAAGCGCAGCTCGAGCTCTGCCCCCAGCGCGGCCGCCAGGCTCTCCACATCGCGGCAGCCCAGCAGGCGGTTGAGATCCCCCCGCAAGTCCGGGCTGCCGACGAGGGCGACTTCCTTGAGCTGCTCCATGCGGCGCCTCCTGGCGGCATCAGGTCCTAGGAGAGAAGAACTCGGCAATCCGTTGATATGTCGTGCGTTACGAAAACTAAGCCCCGGGTGGGGGTCCCACCGAACTCAGCAACTCCCGGGCCAACGCGGGAGTCAGGACTGCAGCCGGAGCAAGTAGCGCACGGCGGAGGTGTAGGAGAGGACGAGAATCAGCCCCAGCGCGGCGCCCAGACTGAGCGCGAAGCCGGCCTCGCCGGGTCGCGCATCGGGCGCGCGGCTCATCCAGAGGAGGAAGAAGTTACCGAAGAGGCTCTGCGTGAGCATCTTCCACTTGCCGATGCGACCGGCGGGCAGCGTGAGATCGCGGCGGCGCTTGAGCGCCTCGCGCAGCCAGGTGATGCCCCACTCGCGCAGCAACAGGAGGGCGACGAGCACCCAGACCCAGGGCTCGCCCAGGAAGAAGGCGAGGGCGCTGAAGACGACCGTGATCAGCACCTTGTCGGCCAGCGGATCGAGGTGTTCGCCGAGGCGGGAGATCTGCTGCAGCCGGCGGGCGAGCCAGCCGTCGAGGACGTCGAGGAGGCTGGCCGTCACGCAGAGCAGGACGGGCGCCAGCACGAGTCCGAAAGCGAGGAACAGCAGCGCGGCAGTCAGCGCCATGGCCAGCCGCACGGCGCTCAGGGCGTTCGGCCAGGTGCGGATGCGGCGATCGGGGGCGCGGGCGGACTCCATTGTCCAAGCCTAGCACGCCCGCCGCGGCGCCGGCAATCGCTAGTACGCGAAGCTTGCCGCGCTGCCGGTCGCCGCGCCCCAGTTGTCCGTGATCGCGACGCTCACGCTCTCGCCGCCCACCCCCGCCGGCACGAAGAAGATCGCCGAGCCGTTCACGTCGTCGCTCTGTGCCGGATAGGACGTGCCGTTCCAGTCCGTCCCGGCCTGGAACAGCGCGCCGCCGGCCGAAGCGCTCCAGTCGTAGCGGTGCACGAAGCCGTCGTGCTGCGGCTCGACGGCCACGACGAGCAGCCGCGGGTAGCCGTCGTCGTCCATGACGGCGAGATCGACGCCGGCGATCCCCTCCGGGTAGAGCGGATGCCGGGCGTCGAAGACGACGTGGACGTCGGCCGACACGAGCGGCGGGTCCTCGCCGCAGGCGCCGCCGGGCGTCGCCTGCCAGGGCGTGTAGACGAGGGTCGCCGGATCGCCGCCGGCGTAGGCGATGCGCGCGATGATCGCCGCCTCGCCGATGTTGTCCACCCCCCACCAGTTGCAGCGCGCGTCCAGCGGCTCGGCCCCAACGCCATAGCCAGCGCCGACGAGAAAGGCGGTCCCGCTCCCGAAGAAGCGGTTGGCGTGGCAGATGAGGCGGCCGCCGCCGCTCTGGCTGACGATCGGCGCGCCGACGTCGGTGAAGTAGGAGCCATGGCAGTGGCCGCTGGCGCCGCCGCGCATGATCAGCGACTCCCCGCTACCGTTGCGGAAGGTGC